>JAZULG010000123.1:0-15950 GCA_045603005.1 Acutalibacteraceae bacterium | reverse complement strand
ATTGTCTTCCTAAGACCGCTTGGCCTCCGACTTCCCTTTCGGGTGCTTTCTCACTGTTATTTATACTCGGGCAGCCAGTCCTTATGAGCCTCGAGAAGCTCGTCTACCATTGCGTAGATATCCTTGATGTTAAGCTCACCACCGGTGAGGGGGTCCATCATTGCGGCATTGTAGATATACTGCTTTTTGCCCGTTGCTGCTGCTTCAATTGTAAGAAGCTGAGCGTAGATGTTGCTTGCATTCATTGCGGCTAACTGAAGGGGTAATTCACCCATATAGCAGGGATTTATACCGTCCCCGTCAACAAGGCAGGGTACCTCAACACAGGCCTCCTTGGGAAGATTGGGAATGAGTCCGTTATTGAGTACGTTACCGCCGATTTTATAGGGCTTATTGGTAACAATAGCCTCCATAATGTATGAGGCGTACTCCTGTGAGCGCTCGTGTGTGATTTTACCGTCAGCAAGAATTTCGTTCTTCTGCTTTTCCCAGCCCTCAATCTGATTTACACAGCGTCTCGGGTACTCATCAAGAGGAATGTTGAATTCCTCAATCATTTCGGGGTATCTTGACTTTATGTAGAAGGGGTTGTATTCAGCGTTATGCTCACTGCTTTCGGTACAGTAATAGCCGAGCTTATCGATATAATCAAAGCGGACCATATCCTCGTGCTTTTCGGTTGCATTCTTTTCCTTTGCTCTTCTCTTGATTTCAGGATAGAGGTCATTGCCGTCCTTATCGTAAATTTCAAGAAGCCATGCCATATGGTTTATACCCGCAATACGGTCAACTCTGCCCTCGATTTTATCCTCCATACCAAGCTTTTTAAGAAGGTCCTTTGAGCAGCCCTGAACGCTGTGGCAAAGACCTACGGTTTTTATGTTTGTATAGCGGAGCATATAACCCGTAAGCATAGCCATGGGATTTGTATAATTGAGAAGCCATGCATCGGGGCAGACCTCCTCCATATCGTCGGCAAAGGCCTTCATTACGGGAATGGTACGAAGAGCGCGCATAATACCGCCAATGCCCATTGTATCCGCGATGGTCTGACGAAGTCCGTACTTCTTGGGAATTTCAAAGTCAATAACCGTACAGGGCTCATAGCCGCCCACCTGAATTGCATTGACTACGAAGCGTGCACCTCTGAGAGCTTCCTTTCTGTTTTCCTCACCGAGATAGGTTGTAATTTTTGCTCTGCCCTCGTTTATGTTTCTGTTTATTGCGCTGAGGATAATCTCGGACTCCTCAAGACGCTTTGCATCGATATCATAAAGTGCGAACTCACTGTCACGGAGCGCCTCTGTGCACATACAGTCGCCGATAACATTTCTTGCGAAAATGGTACTGCCCGCACCCATAAATGTAATTTTCATATTATCTACCCCTTGCATATTTTTTTGCTATTTGGTAATATAAGAATAGCATACAAAAAACGAAAATACAACAGTAAAAAAATTTTTTAACGGAGAAACACTATGAAGGAACTTAAATTTTACGTTATGGCTGACCCTCACTATTTTGCATCCTCTCTCGGCTGCAGCGGTGAAGAGTATGAGGATTTTATGCACTATGAGCAGAAATGCTTTGCAGAAACCGAAAGCATAAATAAAAGTGTTTTTGAGTTTCTCGAAAAGGCTGACGAGGCTGATATCGTACTCATAGCCGGTGACCTGATTTTCAACGGTGAAAAAAAGAGCCACGAGGAATTCCTGAAGCTTATGTATTCTCTTAAGGAAAGCGGTAAAAGGATTTACGTTGTAACAGCCGACCACGACTTCAAATGGAATGAAGGAGATACCTTCGCCTTCGGTGAAAAGGGCAGATACTCCCCCGAAAGGACTGAAAGAGATGAGCTTACTGAGCTTTATAAGGATTTCGGCTTCGGGGATGCAATCGCAAGAGACGACGAGCACCTTTCATATGTTGCACAGCTCGGAGAAGGTGTAAGACTTCTCGCACTCAACTGCGACTTCAAGGAGAAGGGTAAGTACATTTTCAGAAAAGAGCAGTGGGACTGGATTGCCGAGCAGGCTAAAAAGGCGCGTGAGGACAAGCAGACAATGATTGCAATGTGTCACTACCCCATCCACCCCGGTCAGCCCTTATTCTCGATTATATCACCTATGGTAATAAAGGACGCCCACGAATTTGCATCCTTCCTTGCAGATAACGGAGTACATCTTATGTTCTCGGGCCATATGCACAACCAGAGTATTAACCTTCTTGAAACGGAAAAGGGCAATAAGTACTATGAGATAACAACGGGTGCGATAATCGCTGACCCCGCCTTTATAAGACACGTTACCCTCAAAGAGGATTCTGCAGTTATAAAGAGCATTCCCACACCCGATTTCGAGTGGGATACCGATGACTGCAAGCAGTACCTTTCGGATATGTTTGACAGAATGATTGTCAACGTGCTTACCGATATGCGTGACGATACAATCAGAATGATGAATAAATTCCACCTTGAGGATAAGGGCGCAACAAAGAAGATTCTCGGTATTGCAGGTAAATTTATCTGCAGTGTCAAGGTCGGCACGATGGCAAAGCTTTTATTTATAAAGTGCGACAAGAGCATAAAAAAGATGAGGGTTCTCGACTATGCAACGGAGCTTGTAAGAGGAGCTTTCGAGGGTAATCAGAGCTTCACCGAGGGCACCCCCAAGGGTGATGTTTTCCTGAGACTTCTTAAGAGAATCAGATTCATTCTCAAAAAGATTGATGTCAAGGGTTGGGACGGCAAAAGGGTTGACCTTTATGATGTGCTTAAAAATACCGCAGGTAATTATGATATAGACGATTACAATGCGGAGCTTGAATGGTAAAAAAAAGATCACGCGTCAGACGCGTGGTCTTTTTTTATAAGTGATAAGTAGCCCCTTCCGCCAGCCTTACGGCTGACACCTTCCCCTGAAGGGGACGGCATATCGTCTACCTCTTCGGGGTTCGATTTCCCTATAGTATTGGGGAAATATCACAAAGTGACAAAGGAGGTAACCAGTCCCTATTACCTAGTCCCTAATCCCCAGTCCCTAATCCCTATATATCGGAACCTTCTATTTATATGTAGTTTTCTATTGCTTCGGCATCCTTATACCCCTGCTCATAAAGCTTGTATATTGCTTCGCTGTCGGTATTGAGGGTTGTCATTCCGTGAAGCTCCTTCGGCTCAATAACGAGCACCTTACCCTCTTTTTCCCACCGTGATACCCTTTCGAAAATTTCACCGCACCGCGTGTGAAGGCTTTTCATAAGAGAAAGCACCTCGGGGTATTTTCTAAGTCTCACAGACAGTACCTTTGTTGCAAGAAGCGGTCTGCAGTAATCCTCTCTGGGCTTGGTGAGTATGAGAATAACCTTGTCACAGCCTTCATCGAATGCCTTCTGAATCGGTACGGGGTCGGCAACTCCGCCGTCAACATAAAGCTCATCTCCCATTTTTACGGGTCTGCACACACCGGGCATACAGCAGCTCGCCTTGAGTACGGTATAATCATCCTGCTTCATAGCAGTCTTTGAAAAGTACTGCGCACCGCCGTCACTTACTCTTGTTGCAACGGCAAGGAATTTCATATCCGACCTGAGAGCTGAAGCAAAATCAAGGGGATTTTCACCGTCGCTGTTGCTTAAATCCGAATATATATAATCAAGACCGATATATGAGCCCTCTTTAAAGAGATTTCCGAAGCTCATATATTCCTTTCTTTTCGGGTACTCGCGGTAAAATTCGAGAGTACGACCCTTCTGACCCGCTATGTAGGTAATAAGGTTTGCCGAGCCTGCAGAAACGCCGATGCAAAGGTCAACTGATATGCCTTTATCCATAAGGTAATCGTACACTCCGCTCGAGTATACTCCCCTCATACCGCCGCCCACATCAACAATACCGACCATCATATTTTCTCCAGACGATAAATTGCCGTGGCGTGAGCTCTGAGCACCGCGCTGACAGTACCGTCAAATGAGGCGGCTTCCTTTGTCCAGAGCTCTGTGGCATTATATGTACCCTCAAGACCGTACTTCATAATATCTGCACGGATTTCCTTTTCCTCATCGGAAAGGTTGAAGAGTGCGATAACGGTATTTCCCTTTTTATCTCTGCATTTCCATGCGGCAGAGTCACGGTTGCGGAAAAGCTGCTCATTTTCCGAGGAATACTGATTGATTTCAAGAATATCTCTGTTGGTGATAACCTCAAGGTCCTCGGGACGGTTTTCGCGAAGCTCACCGCCTAAGATAAGAGGTGAACGGAAAACCGACCACAGGGTAAGCATAGTTTTCTGCTCGTCGGGAGTAAAATTGGTATATCTGTCACGGTCGCCTAGGCAGGTGCAGGTTTTGCTGATTTTACCCAAAGGAAGCATATCGCAATCGGGCCAGCAGCCTGCTTTCACATGAGGTGCCCATTTTTCGCAGCGCTCAAACATTGCATAAAGCTTATCCCAACGGTCCCAGAAGTCGCCTGTCATACGCCACATATTTGCATTCTGTGAAAGGTGGAATGCCTCATTTATTACTGCAGGTCCGGGAGAAAGTGAAAGCACTATTGCTCTGCCGCAGTTATCTATCGCCCTTCTTATCATTTCAATTTCTTCCCTTGCACTGTAGGGATCGTGAGGCTTGAATTCGGTGTTTGCTATATCGTCAACCTTTACAAGGTCTACTCCCCACTCGGCATAAAGCTCGAAAAGACTGTTATAGTACTGCTGTCCCGCCTCGCAGGTTCTCACGCCGTACATATCCGTATTCCAGAGGCACAGAGAAAAGCCCTGAGCAATTTCTCTTGCGGTGCGGTCAGTACCCTTCAGGGCAGTATTGCGATGCACTGCCTGACGGGGAATACCTCTCATTATATGTATACCGAACTTCAGCCCCATAGCGTGGATTTTATCGGCAATCGCCTTGAAGCCCACTCCGTTTGCACTTGATGGGAAACGGTTTTCTGCAGGGATAAGACGTGAATATTCATCCATACAAAGCTCGGTGAAATTATTATAGAAATTGCTTGTTGCCTTAGGCTCGTACCACTGAATATCGCAGGTAATATATTCCCAGCCGTATTCCTTAAGGTTATCGGCAACGTACTGTGCGTTACCAAGAAGCTGTTCCTCGTTTACTGCGGCACCGTAGCAGTCCCAGCTGTTCCAGCCCATCGGCGGACGAAGAGCAAATGTATCTTTTTTAAGCATAATGTTTCTCCTTTTTTCGCTTTATAGAGTTATTGTAACACATAAACGAAAGAAAAGCAAAGCATTTTTATTTTCTCGGATAACAATTCAGCACAACAAAATGAGCGGTCAGTGCAAAACCGCTCATTTGTAGTGACAATCATAAATATCCGTTTTAATAGTTACCTAAAAGCTCCTTGGCAGCTTCGGGATTAGCCTTGGATTCATCCATAGGAAGATTGAAAATCCCCCTTATTCCTTCATATGCTTCACCGTAAATAATGCTGCCGTTTTCGTCAAGGGTAAGAATTTCCGAAGTCGGGAACATATCGAGCTCAAGAACAACAACAGAAACCGTACGATCGGCAAAAATCTCAAGGTTTTCATAATTAAACAGGTAATAGAGAACTCCATCCTTCTCCATACCGCTTGCACCTTCAAGAACACCCCATGTAATGAAAGGCATACAGCCTTCAATAACAGGAGCTAATTGAACAGGCATTCCCTCCGCGAGACTGAGGGGTGTACCGTCAGTTCTTCTGATTGCAAACACTGCATAGGTTCTTGATTCTTCAGTTTCAAGTCCCACGGTTTCATTGAACCTTGTACCCGAAGCTTTCCCGAGGAAGACAACATCGTAAACACCGTTACTTATCGTCTGAGGCTCAGCTTCGCTTTCTTCAAACAGCTCCGCAAGCTTTTCATCGCCCATATTCTCAACAACCTCCTTTGCAGAAAGAAGGTAAGAAAATGCAAATGCTGTTGCCGACAAAAGTGCGATTATTATAATAACTACCGCAAAAGCCTTTAATGGTTTTCTTTTCATAAAAGCTTTTTTATCCTCTCTGTACGCCGTCTGCTTCATAAGATTTACCGTACGCACCTCAAAGGATTCACTCAGAGACATTTCATCCATTTCTTTAACATAACATTCTTTAAAAGTCATATCAAAACATCCCCTTCCAGCATTTTTCTCAGCTTCGCTCTGCCACGATTGAGTCTTGTACCTACTGTCGCAGAGGGAAGCTTAAGTATTTCGGCTATTTCCTTTATAGAATAGCCTTCATAATAATAGAGGTGTATCACCGTGCGATAATTCTCCTCCAGCTTCATAACACAGAAAATCATCTCGTCAGATTCATTTTCCGTGTATGATATTTCTTGTGTTACAGACTTGTTTTTTCTCCAAGATGCCTTAAGCATATTTTTCGAAATGTTGATTGTAACCCTCAGCAACCACGCTTTAAGATGCTCACCGTCATTAAAGTCCGGCTTCTTTTCCATAAGCTTTACAAAAGCTTCCTGAACAGCATCTTCGGCATCGTCACGGTTTCCCAGCAAAGCATAGGAAGCCCTAAGCATTGAGTTACCGTAAGTTTTTACAATCATTTCTATGTATTCGTCGCCGGCAAAGGAATACATTATAAAAACCTCCTTTCATATATAAAACAACTGAGAGGTCGGATTTTTTTCACCCTATTATAACATATTTCAAAAAAGAGGCAAAAAGCGATCAAAGCGGCTGTTGCTTTTTATTTTTCGGTAAAAATCTTGTAAAGAAAAAATTCTTATGCTAAAATGTAAAAAAACACCAAGGAGAATATTATGGCTTATTTATTTCCACACTTTACCGAAGGAAAACAGGGTGACAGAGAGCAGATTTGGTTTTCCGTAAGCGACGACGGTCTTAACTGGGAGGATTTAGGCGGCGATGAGCCTTTTCTTGAGGCTTCTTCAGGTACAACCGGCATCCGCGACCCCTTTATCCTTTATGATGAGAAAACAGAAAAGTATTTCATTATCGCCACTGACCTTTGCACTACAAAGGGCGGAAACTGGGATGATTATTCCTCAAGGGGCAGCCGCAGTATTTTTGTGTGGGAATCCGACGACCTCATTAACTGGTCAAAGGAAAGACTTGTTGAGGTGGGCATTCCCGAGGCGGGCTGTGTATGGGCTCCCGAGGCTGTCTGGTGCAAAGAAAAGGAAAGCTGGTTTGTTTTCTTTGCATCCAACGTGAAGGAGGAATCCGAGGTCGCACGCAAGCAGAGAATTTACGGCACCTATACCAAGGATTTTATCACCTTCTCCCCCACCTTTAAGTTTATGGATGGAGAAACTGCTCTCATTGATACAAATATCGTATACGACGGCGGATACTACTACCGTTTTACCAAGGACGAAACCAACAAGCACATCCTCGTTGACAGAAGTCCTTCTCTCGTACCCGAAAAGAGTGAAAAGTATGAAAAAATACACTCGGATTATCTTGTAGACTACTTTGGTCTTGAGGGCCCCGAATGCTACAGACTCCCTGACGGCAGATGGTGTCTTATCGTTGACAGATATCATACTCACAAGGGCTATATGCCTCTTATCTGCGACGACCTTGCAAGCGGCGTTTTCTGTGAGCTCAGCGAAAATGAGTTCAATATGGGGCCGCGCAAAAAGCGTCACGGCAGTATAATAAGCATCAGTGATGAAGAGGCAGAGAGACTGCGTGAATTTTTCAACAAGTAATAATACTCAGCTAAGAAACAAACCGTTGCATCGGAATTATCCTTTGCAACGGTTTGCTGTTTTACTTTAATTTATCCGTAAATGCTCTGAAAAGAGGAAGACACGATGAAAAGAACTTCATGTAGCTCTGACAGTAGTCAGCACTTTCTCGGTTTCTCTTACAACCTCCGCCACGGCAGATTTTAAGAAAGCGGCAATCCTTGCACTTTACGGGCATCGGTATACTCTCTTTTATGAAAGCGGTTGCCTTTTCGCCTTTTGCCATAGCTTCAAGGCTATCTTCGTTGATGTTGCCTAACAGCCATTCATCGGTACAGTAGAAGTCGCAGGGATAAATATTTCCGTTACCCTCGCATACAAACTGATGGGTACAGTGACCGAGAAGTCCGCACTGCTCAGGTCTCTGACCGAGGTACATACGTACCCAGTTATCGAACTGTCTTATACTGATGTAATTACCCCGTACGAAGTCCTTCACGTAAAGATTGAATATCCTTATAAGAAAGTCAGAATACTGTTCAGGTGTCATATAAAGCTCACTCTCGGTATTATCCCCCATGGGACGAAGGCAGGGAATGAACTGAATATACCTGAAGCCCTCCTTGCGGAAATGCTTGTATATCGTCTCGGCGTTATCGGCACAGAAGCCCGTAAGTACGGTAAGGATGTTGAACTCAACGCCGTACTTCTCGAAAAGCTTTGCCGCTTTGGTTATCTTGTAATAGGAATTCTGCCCGTTGGCATCAACACGGAATTTATTTCTGTCATAGTCACCGTCAAGACTGAGACCTACAAGAAATTTATTCTCACGGAAAAACCTTGCCCAGTCGGCATCAACGAGAGTGCCGTTGGTCTGGATTGAATAATATATCTCCGAGTTCTTTGTGTTATACTTCTTTGCAAGCGCAACAAAATTACGGAAATAATCCATACCCGCTATGAGAGGCTCTCCGCCCTGAAAGGCGAAGGCTACGGAGCAGCCGTCGGCAAACTCAAAGGCATTTTTTATGAGCCTTTCTGCGGTGTCCTCTGTCATCACGCCGAGGGAAAACTCATCTCTGTGAGAAGCCACGTCACAGTAAAAGCAGTATTTGCACCTTAAATTACAAAGTGACGAGGCGGGCTTTATCATTATCGAAAGTGCGGGCATTATTTAATAATACCTCTTCTGTTTTCCTTGAAGTTTTTCTGGATGCCCTGAAGCTCACCGTTCATCTTCTCGGAAATTTCAGGATATACAACGGTACGGTTGTAGTTTTCCTGATAGTCATCGGTCATAATATGGAGCCAGTTCTTTCTTGTCTTATCAAAGAAGGCTGAGTTATCGTTGGGCGCCTTGTCAAAATACTTGAAGGTGATGTATTCATTATCGTTGAGCACTGCATAATCGTAATCGGGATACATCTTCTTCACATCCGCAGCAGGTACGGTATACTGAATAGCCTTGATGTCCTCTCTCTTCATATGAAGAATAGGATGCTCCGCAGTGTGTACCGGTGTATCGCTTTCAATAACGGGTACAAATGAGACACCGTCAATAACGCGGTCTGTGGGGAGATAATTTTCCTTGCCGCCTTCACCTGTAATGCCGCAAAGGTCAACAAGTGTGGGAAGAAGGTCAACGAAGGTACCGCTCTGCTTTCTCACGCCACCCTGCTCGAAGAGCCCGTTGTTGTTATCCCAGCGTATCATAAAGGGAACCTTCTGTCCGCCGTCATAGGGAAGATACTTTGCACCGCGAAGATCTGCGGTTGAGCCTTCAAGGGCGGGTCCGTTGTCACTTGTAAAGACGATAAGTGTATCCTCAAGTACGCCGAGCTCTTCCATTGTTGCGAAGAGCTGACCGAGATATGTATCAAATTCGGTTACACAGTCAACATAGGTACCCATACCGCTTGTACCGTCAAAATCGTCACCTGCAAACACGGGACCGTGAGGCCAGGGTGTTGCATAGTATGCGAAGAAGGGCTCATCGCTGTTTGTAACGGTATCTGTAATCCATGTCTCGATTTCCTCGTGAATCCACTCAGAAAGCTTACTCTGATCCTTCTTACCGTTTTCGTCACGAAGCTCATCCTGACCGTGTACGATTTCGTACTCGCCGCCCTCTTCACGTACGTGATAGAAGGCATACATATCGTTTACGTGATGGCTGCCGTAGAAGTAATCGAAGCCCTGATTTGTGGGAAGATACTCACCGTAGTCACCGAGATGCCACTTACCGAAGGCACCTGTGTTGTTGCCTGCATTCTGGAATACCTCTGCGATAGTAATTTCGTCACCGAGCATACCGTCAACATTGTTGCCCATTTCAAATGAGTTGTAAATTCTTGTCTGAGCAAAGGATGCCTTTGTCTGTACAGTGGGATAAATAACGTTATCTGCATAGCCTCTGTAGGGATAGCGGCCTGTAAGAGCAGCAAAACGTGCGGGAGAACATACTGAATAGCCTGAATAGAAGTTTTCGAAGTTAAGTCCGTTTTCACCGATTGAGTCAATGTTGGGAGTTTCATAAATCGAGCCGTTAAGACCCACGTCACCGTAGCCGAGGTCATCCATCATAATAACGAGTACGTTAGGCTTACCCTGAGTGTTTTCATCAATGCCGTCAAGATACTTGTCGTGACCCTCCCAGAGTCTTTCTGTTACGGGCTTTGTTCTGATATTCATAAAGAGCACCTGATAAACGGAGGTACCCATAAGAAGCACTGAAAGACCGAAGGAAAGCACGCTCTTGATTTTGCCCTTTGTGATATTTGCCCTTGCAACAAAGAACATAGCCACAAGAACAGCTATCATAGGAAGTGACAGAAGCACATTACCTAAAAGTCTTGTAAAGAAGTTGCCTGCGCCTGCCATAAGTGAGTGGTCTGCTGTTGACCAGCCTGCAGTACCGTCCTTGATAAATGCACCGAAGCCGGCATCAGCACCGAAGATGATGTGGAAAAGCATTATACCGAGAAGTGATGCACCGTAGCCGATAAGCATCGGAGCATAGACCTTTTTCTTTGAAATAAGCGAAATAAGAATGATTGCTGAAACGATACAGCAGTAAAGGGCACACACAAGGGTAATAAGATTAAGCCTTGTGATAAGCTGAACAAGAGCAACAAGAATACCGATAACCATAATAATTATCGGAAAAACTTTTTTGGACTTGTCGAGAGAGAATTTGTTTTCCATAAAATAGTCCTCCGTTTTGCGTCCCTCGGGACAGATTTTGTATTACATACGCAGTTAATTATAAACCATATTCAGGAAATAGTCAATGGTAGAAAAAACAAAAAACAAGCGACATCTGCCGCTTGTTCAGATATAGATTTACTGAGCCTTGAGATATATCTCCCTGAGTCCGTCGAGCAGAAGATTTTCGTCATAGATAATCTCCGTTTCACAGCTGGGAATAATCGCAGGGCTGTAGCCGCCCGTTGCAACGACCGTCACGTTTTCATAGCCGAGCTCGTTGCTGATTCTCTTTATAAGTCCGTCAAGCATTGCGGCAGTGCCGAAAACTATACCGCTCTGCATACACTCGGTGGTGTTTTCACCTATCGCCTTTTCAGGTGCGGTGAAGCTTACGGACGGCAGAAGTGCGGCGCTCTTGGCAAGAGCATCAAGAGAAATCTTGACCCCCGGGGAAATGGTACAGCCACGGAAGGTACCGTCCTTATCTATAGCAAGAATTTTTGTAGCAGTACCCAGATCTGCCACAAGGCAGGGCAAGGGATATTTTTTGATAGCACCTATGCTGCCCGCAATAAGGTCGGCACCGAGGTGAGACACAGGAAGAATGTCTATCTTCAGGTTGCCGTTATGCTTTCCGCCGACGATAACGGGCTCAATGCCTACGGTACACTTTACCGCTCTTACAATATGGTCGGTAAGCTCCGGCACAACAGAAGCAAGAATCACTCCCGTAAAATCCGAGGGACTAACCTTGTAAAGATTGAAAATATCAAGCAGATTTATAGCGTACTCATCACTGCTTTTTGTGCGTGCGGTGAAAAGCCTCGAAACAAAAACAAGCTTATCTGCGTCATATCCGCCGAGGGTGATGTTAGTGTTACCCATATCTATAGCTAAAAGCATATTATCAGCTCCGTTCTTTCATTATAGAAAAAGTATATAACAAAACAGTGGCAAAAGTCAAACAAATGTGGTAAAATATAGAAAATCAAAGGAGGTGACTTATTTGAACTGCAATATCTGTCCGAGAAAATGCGGTGTTGACCGCAGTACGGAAAAGGGCTTCTGCGGTATGCCTGACGCCTTCGTTGTGGCACGTGCTGCAAAGCATTTCTGGGAGGAGCCGCCCATAAGCGGTACAAAGGGAAGCGGTACCGTTTTCTTTTCGGGCTGTAATCTCGGCTGTATTTACTGCCAGAATTATGAAATAAGCCACGAAAACAAGGGTAAGGAAATAAGCGATGAAAGACTTACTGAGATCTTCGATGAGCTTATCGCCTCAGAGGTACATAACATCAACCTCGTTAACCCTACACACTATGCGCTAAGACTGAAGGCTGTGCTTGAAGGCTATAAAAGTGCCGTACCCGTTGTATATAACTCCTCGGGCTATGAAAGAGTAAGTACCCTAAAATCGCTCGACGGTCTTATCGGCATATATCTGCCCGACCTTAAGTATATAAAAGAGGAAAGAGCTGAAAAATACAGCAACGCTCCCGACTATTTCACCTATGCCTCAAGGGCACTCATCGAAATGAAAAGGCAGTGCCCCGAAAATGTATATGATACCGACGGCATAATGCAGAAAGGTCTTATAGTAAGGCATCTGATACTGCCGAAAAATACCAATCAGAGTATTGACATCCTTTCGTGGATAAAAAATAACCTCGGTGAGGATACCACCCTCAGCCTTATGAGTCAGTACACTCCCTATGGTAAAGTTGAAGCACATAAGGAGCTTCAAAGAAAAATCACCGCCCGTGAATACGAAAAAGTACTTTCGGCGGCGGAAAATATGGGCTTCAGGAGCCTTTTTGTGCAGGATTTTGCCTCTTCGGACGAAAAATTTATCCCCGATTTTGATTTTACGGGCATTTAGGTCTTTATTTTTGAAAAAAAGTGTGATAAACTGAAAATTACAGAAATTTCTTTTATGGAGGAATAAAAAATGAAAAAATTTATTGAAGAATTTAAAACCTTTGTCATGAGAGGCAACGTTATGAACCTTGCCGTCGGCGTTATCATAGGCGGTGCTTTTCAGGCAATCGTAAATTCACTCGTAAACGACGTTGTTTCACCCGTAATCTCCCTCGCAACAAAAGGCATCAACTTTGCAGACAAGTTCATCCTCCTTTCACAGCCTGAGGAGGGCGTTGTTGTTACAACCGTTGAGCAGGCAAAGGAGCTCGGCATTGCAACTCTTAACTACGGCTCATTCATCACTGCAGTTATCAACTTCCTTATTATGGCTGTTGTTATCTTCTGCCTTGTTAAAACAATCAACAAAATTATGGATCTCGGCAAGAAAAAGGAAGAAGAGCCTGCTCCCGAAGAGCCCACAACAAAGGCTTGTCCCTTCTGTAAGAGTGAAATCAGCATCGATGCTGTTAAGTGTCCTCACTGTACATCTGATATTCCCGAAGAAGCTGCAGAGGCTTCCGAGGAGGAATAATAATGGTCGGCTTTATAGGCTGCGGTAACATGGCCTCTGCCATAATCGGCGGCATCCTTTCATCAGGCTTTCTTGATGCAGGAAGTATAGGTGTTTTTGACGTTCTTAAGGATAAAACCGAATCCTTTGCAAAAGAAAAGGGAATACGCTTCTTTTCCGATGAAAATGAGCTTATTGAAAGCTGCAGCACTGTTGTGCTTGCGGTAAAGCCCAATATTTTCCCTTCACTTCTTTCGAAGGTCGGTAATCTTTTAGAGAAAAACGATCCGCTTATAATTTCAATAGCCGCAGGCAAGTCAACTGAGGAAATCGCTTCTCTTCTTCCCTATACGCCCAGAGTTATACGCATTATGCCTAACATAAACGCAAAGGTGTGTGCGGCAATTTCAGCCTTTTGCGGCAACGAAAGAGTCTCAGCTGAGGATAAGGAATTTGCGGAAGGCTTCTGCAATTCCTTCGGCAAGGGTATTGAAATTGAGGAAAAGCTCTTTTCAATCTACAGTGCAATCGGCGGCTGCTCCCCTGCTTTCGTTTATATGTTCATCGATTCTCTCGCAAGAGGTGCGGTGAAAAACGGTATGACAAAAACGGCAGCTCTTGAGGTTGCGGCTCAGGCAGTACTCGGAAGCGCAAAGATGATTCTTGAAAGTCAGGAACATCCCTGGAAGCTGGTTGATGCGGTCTGCTCACCCGGCGGTACTACAATCGAGGGTGTAGCTTCCCTTCAGAATGACGGCTTCGAGGCAAGCGTTATAAAGGCCGTTGAGGCGAGCTATAACAAGGATAAAAGATTATAACAGCAAGGCACCCGGCAGACTTCTGCTGAGTGCCTTTTTACTTGACAAGAAAAAAATAAAGTGATAATATTCAGTTGCAGACATAAATTGTATAAGGAGTTGAGACCCATGAAAAAGAAAATGGTTGCCCCCATAATCATAACGGTATTAATGGTACTGTACTATATTCTTTATTTCGGGCTTCTACTTATAGCACTGGAGGATATGATAATTCTGAGTATCCTGTTAGGTATTATACCTATATCCTGTGCGGCTGTAATAATAGGTGTCTGCATACAAAGAATAAAAGAAATAAGGAGCGGTGAAGAAGATGATCTTAGTCAATACTGATTACATTACCGGCAAGGAGCTTTATATGCTCGGCCTTGTCAGAGGCAGCACTATTCAGAGCAAAAACATAGGCAAGGATATTACGCAGAGCTTCAAAACAATCGTCGGCGGTGAGCTTAAGGCTTATACCGAAATGATGGATGAAGCAAGAGCACTTGCGACAAAGCGCATGGTTGAACAGGCTTATTCGCTCGGTGCAGATGCAGTTGTTAATATACGCTATGCTTCATCGGCAGTTATGCAGGGCGCCGCAGAGGTTATTGCTTACGGTACGGCGGTAAAATTTATAGGCTGATAAAATCAATCGGACAGAGAAGCCTCTGTCCGATTATATTTTTTACATTGATGTCAATTCATAAAGCTTCTGTGTAAATCCGTATTTCTCCATTAGCTCCTTCACCGCGGAGAGGTCGGGTGTGAGGGGCTTTTTAAGCTTGCATCGGAGCATAAGATTTTTCGGTGAGTGTGCGAAGTCAACAAACTCGATAACATCGGTTTCGTAGCCGCTTTTTTTGAGAATCTCCGCTCTGATGCTGTCGGTGAGGAGTGCAGAAAAGCGCTCCTTTATAAGTCCGTGAGAAAGGAGCAGATCAAAGTCTCCGCCCTTATGAATGCTGTTGTTTATTTCGTGCTGACAGCAGGGTACGGAAAAAATGTGAGGCACCTTATGGCTGATTGCGTGATGAAGTGCGAAGTCTGTTGCAATATCGCAGGCATGAAGGGTTATTACCATATCAACGTCGCCGTCGAAAAGCTCACCCTTTGTAACGTCGTTTACATAAAACTTAAGGTTTTCATAGCCGTATTTCTCGGCAGTTTCGTTACAGTGGCGGACTACATCCTCTTTAAGGTCATAGCCGATAACCGTTGCTTTTATGCCTCTTATAACGGTGAAATAGTGATAGATTATGAAGGTAAGATAGCTTTTGCCGCAGCCGAAATCGAGTATGGTGATACTATCCTTGCCGAGCTTACGGAAGGCATCGTCAACAATTTCAATAAAGCGGTTAATCTGCTTATACTTATCGTATTTGCTTTTGATAATCTTAAAGTCGCTGCTGAAAACACCCAGGTCAACAAGGGCGGGAATATTCTCACCCTGCTTGAGGATGTATTCCTTTTCCTTGTTATGGCTTTGTGCGGCGACGGTGACGGCGTTACCCGTGACCTTTCTTTTTATCTTATCGTCAAAGAGCGTATAATGCACCGTAGTACCCTCAGCGGTGAGACAGCACTGCTTGAAGAGTGTCCCCGCCTCCCTTGTCAGCCAGAGGAAAAAAGCATCCTCGCTCATATTCTCGTGGAAGACCTGATTGTTTTTATACTTTTCAAGCTGCCACATAAGTCCCTTTTTAGATGTGAAGGGGCGTACGGTTATTTTTGAGTATTCGCTGTCCTTCTTTTTCTTTTCACTGAAGGCGAGCTTTTTCACCTTTGCGCCGAGGGACAGTATATCGTCGGTTATTACGTGGGACATCTTGCCCCTCCTTT
>JAZULG010000122.1:0-3032 GCA_045603005.1 Acutalibacteraceae bacterium | reverse complement strand
CCGACGGAGATTTTTTCAAGTGTAACGTACTCAAGGAAAGGCTTTCCTTCTACTCAACGGATACCGACTATATACCGGTCATAAGAAAGGTTACGTCGACAGACGACCTTTCCTTTGCGAAGGACTGTGATATCATTCTGTGCTGTGTTGATAATGCTGTTGGCAGAAGAGCCGTTGCGGAATTTTCAAAAAAAGAGAAAATCCCTTCGGTTTACGGCGGTGTCGACGGCTTTTACGGAACCGCATATATGTATCTGCCCGACAGATCTCCCTGCCCTGACTGTGCAGGAATTATAAACGATATTTCCGTCAGAAGCTCCGTTTCTTCCTCGGCAGGTATCATCGGCGCCATGCAGGTAAATCTTGCGGTAAGATACCTCCTTTCCGACGACGTAAGCTCTGCAGGAAAAATCTTCCTTTTTGACGGCGATTTATGGGATACACTTACAATTAAAGCTAACTCACAGTGTGAAAGCTGTAAAAATCTGAGGTGAAAATATGTCAAACTTAAAAGGCTATATGGGTAAGGTTCTTTTCGTTGACCTTACAAAGAAAACTTACGGCGAATTCCCCTGGACAGACGAAGACAGAAAAAGAACCATCGGCGGTAAAATAATGGCGGCTGATATTCTTCTTCAGCACATCAAGCCCGGTATGAAGGCTTTTGACGAGGATAACTGGCTGGTTATCACAACCGGTCCTCTTACACGCTGCAAAACGCCCTCATCAACCCGTTTTAATATTTCAACGGTTTCTCCTCTTACAGGTATACTTACCTCCTCAAACTGCGGCGGTCCCTTCGGCAGAAGACTTAAAAAGGCCGGTTGGGATGCTATGGTTATCACCGGCAGAGCAAGTGAGCTTACGTGGATTGAAATTGTTGACAGCGAGGTCACCTTCCACGATGTGCCTGAATACAAGGGTATGCTTACAGGTCAGGTGCAAAAGCAATTCAAAGCCGGCACAACCCCGCTTGTAATCGGACCTGCAGGTGAAAATAAGGTTCTTTATGCAGGCGTATTCAGTGGCGAAAGAACTGCCGGCAGAGGCGGTGTAGGTGCTGTTTTCGGCGACAAGAATATTAAAGTAATAACTGCAAAGGGAACTCAGGATCCCGAAATTTATGACAAGGAAAAGCTTGACGCCATCACAGAGGAATGGAAAATGCAGCTTATGCGCCACCCCATTACCGGCGCTCAGCTTTCAAAGCTCGGTACTGCAGGTCTTGTTGCCCCCATGCAGGCTCACAGAATTCTTGCTACAAAAAACTTCAGCGACGGAAGATTTGACGCCTTCGAAAAGGTATCCGGCGAAGAGCTTGCAGAAAAGTATCTTGTTGCTAACGGCAACTGCTTCTCCTGCCCGATGCGATGTGAAAGACGTGTTAAAATTGACGGCAAAAACGTAAAGGGCCCCGAGCTTGAAACTCTCGGTCTTTTCGGGCCGAATATTATGAACGATGACCTGGAAAAAATCCTTCGTTGGAACTATGAGCTTGATGAGCTCGGTATGGATACGATTTCCTGTGCAGGTTCAATAGCCTTTGCTATGGAGCTTCAGGAAAAAGGTATGTGGGACAGCGGTCTTGAGTTTGGTAAAACCGATAATATAAGCGATGTTTTCAAGGATATCGCTTTCAGAAGGGGTATCGGTGATATCCTTGCAGACGGTACTAAGCGTATGAGTGAAAAATTCGGCGGAAAGGAATTTGCAATCCACGCTAAAGGTATGGAGCTTGCCGCCTACGAGCCGAGAGGAGCCGTAGGTCAGGGACTCGGCTATGCCACTGCAAACAGAGGCGGCTGCCACCTGAACGCAGGCTATATGGTTGTTCTTGAGGGTCTCGGTCTCAATATGAATTCGTACACGCCCAAGGGTAAGGCCAGCCTTGCAATTATGTTCCAGAATACTATGGAGGCTGCTTCCGCAGCAGGCTGCTGTGTATTCACCTCCTACGCAATTCTTCCCTGGTTTATCGTTGCCAAGCCCGCAAGCATGGTTACGAGAATCGTACAGCAGGTTTTCAAGTTCATTACGCCTATTCTTTACATAGGTATGCAGTACCCTGAAATCCTTGCTGTCAATATTCCTCTTATTCAGTACCCGAGAGCCATTAACGCAGCTACCGGCTCAAAATACACAATGGGCACCTTCATAAAGGCAGGCTCCTACGGCTATAACGTAGAAAGAATCTGCAACATCATTCTCGGTCTGCCCGTCGGCAAGGATACAGACACCCTTCCGAAGCGTCTTACAGACGAAGAGCAGGTGCCCGGTAACAGGAAAACAAAGGTACCACTCGACAAGATGAAGAAGAGCTACTATATTATCCGTGGTTGGAAGGACGGAGCACCCACAATGAGAATGATCAAAAAGCTCGGTATCAAGCTCCCCGAATGTGCAAAGGAGGTTTATCCCTATGGTAAAGGTTAAGGTTTTCGGTGTTATACGCACTACAACCGGCTTCAGCTATCTTGAGGTCGATGCAAAATCCGTAAACGACATTTTTCAGATAATTTCAAAGCGAATGGCCCTTGGTTATGAGGAAGACAAGGAAGAGCTTGAGCGTATGAAAAACGATCCCAACGTTAAATACATCAAGCCGAAGAATCCTGCTCTTGAATATCATGATAAGCTTGAATTCAAGGATGCCGTTGTTTACGTCAACGGTGAAAGATGTATGCGCAAAGGCAGAAAGCTCTCCGACGGCGACGAGGTATGGCTTCTCTCCCCTGCTGCAGGCGGCTGATAAAAAGCATAAAAAGGGACTGTGTGAAAACACAGTCCCTTTTTAGGAGTCAGTAGTCAGGAAAATATCTTGTAAAACTGAGGAATTGACATATTTGTATTTTCTGTGTAAGGTACTTAGTGATCTAAAAAAACCGTTGTAAAGCTTTTACAACGGTTTTAATGTTTGGATTTTTAAGTTGTTGCGGAAATTCCGGCTTTACAGCCCCTTCTCATCAAAGGCTGTTGATCATTGAAAGATGCTCAACATAGAAGCATTTAACCTCGTTTGTCTTGAGAAGTCC
>JAZULG010000121.1:0-4646 GCA_045603005.1 Acutalibacteraceae bacterium | reverse complement strand
CAAACGGCTCTACATCACAGGCTTCCATCTGCGGCTCCACACTTTCACTTATGGCAGCAGGTGTTCCCATCAAGGCTCCCGTAGCAGGTATTTCCTGCGGTCTTATCTCAGAAGGCGACCGTTTCATGACAATGGTAGACATCCAGGGTCTTGAAGATTTCTTCGGCGATATGGACTTCAAGGTAGCAGGTACAAAGAAGGGTATCACAGCTATTCAGATGGACCTTAAGGTACACGGACTTACACCCGAAATCATCAAGGAAGCCTTTGAAAAGACCTACGATGCAAGATGCAAGATTCTTGACGAAGTTATGCTTCCCTGCATTGCAGAGCCCAGAGCAGAGCTTTCAAAGTACGCTCCCAAGATGCTCACCACAAAGATCGACGTTGAAAAGATCGGTGATGTTATCGGTAAGCAGGGTAAGGTTATTCAGAAGATCTGTGCTGAATGCGAATGTAAGGTTGACGTTAACGAGGACGGCTCAATCTTCGTTTCAGCTATTGACCTTGATAACGCTAAGCGTGCAATCACAATCATCGAAACAATCGCAAACGATCCCGAGGTTGGCGCAATCTTCCGCGGTGTTGTTACACGCCTTATGTCCTTCGGTGCTTTTGTTGAAATCGCACCCGGTAAGGAAGGTCTTGTACACATCTCAAAGCTTGACGTTAAGAGAACAGAAAAGGTTGAAGACTGCGTAACAGTTGGTGATGAGGTTATCGTTAAGGTGCTCGAAATCGACGATCAGGGCAGAATCAATCTTTCAAGAAGAGATGCTCTTATCGAAATCGAAGGTCTCACACCCGAAGATGACGGTGAAGAAGCTCCCAGACGCCCCAGACCCCGTCGTGACAACGACCGCAGAGGCGGCAGAAGATAAATAGCAAAAAGCATCCGTGAAAGCGGATGCTTTTTTTGTAGGGCGGCCATTGGGCGTCCGTTTTGATTTTGCAAATAAAAAAAGACAGGAGACTGTTCCCTGTCTTTTTATTTTACCCTCTCATATGGCTCTTTTTTATCGGTGAGCCCTGCAAGATAATCCATGCTTGTATCAAGGGCAAGGGCTATTCTCTTGCACTGCTCGAAGGTATAATATCTTTTTCCGTTTTCTATTTTTGAGTAATCGCTCTGATCAATGCCCGTAAGCATCTGCATCTGAACTTGTGTAAGACCTTTTTCTTTTCTTAATTCTTTTAATCTGCTCATAATAATCACCGAATATATTATGGCATATTGACCTATTGACAATAGGGTGAAATTGACCTATAATGATGAAGTGGATTAAAAAGGAGATGTTGATATGATTAAAAAGCTGAAAATTACAGTGTTGATATCGGTTGCAGCTTTTGTCATTCTCGCGGTCGTTATAATATTTTCAAACGGCAGCGATTTTAAGGGCAGTTGGATATATTCGGAATGCTATTTGGACGGAGCTTTAACAGACAGACCCTATGGCTTCGAATTCGGAAGATATTACACCAAGGGCATCAGCTTTGATAATGACGGCAGTCTGAGCATAAGCTGTAAGCACGGTTATATGTATATAGATAAAATGAGGTATGCCAATGCTTATGACCTGTCGGGTGAATATACCGTAATCGGAAAAGAGAAAATAACTATTTTGTGTGACGGTTATGAGGAAAAAATATTTTTATATGAAATCAAGGAAGGAAAGCTTCATCTTACTGACGGGAATTTTTTGTATGTTTTTGAAAAGGAAGACAAGAATAAAGGCTTAGGATTTTCTAAGTTGTTTTCATCGCTGATGTCATAATAAGGTGTGTAAAAAACAACACCGCAGGGACACGGCTTGCCGTGTCCGTTGAGAATTTTACGGTTGACAAGACCTTGTATTGTAGCTACAATATATTAAAGGAGGAGATTTTATAAAAAAAGTAATTGCTGTTATACTTTTAATATTGTTCGCCTTTGCTTTTGTCGGTTGTAATAACGAAAGCATGGATAGTAAAACCGAGGTGTACACCTTTAGCGGTGAAAACGAATATTTTTATGTAAGCGGCGGTGCTGCAGTTCTTGATGGTGAAGAAGAGGTGTTCAGCGGCGGTGAGCTTAAGCTTTTGAAGGAAGAAGCTTTTTCGGATGTGTATTGCTTTTACACAAGCTTTTATATTGTTGACGGCGCTGAAAAGAGATACGTTTTAATGAATGTAGTGGAGGATATACCGGGCGGTGCATCGGTCAGCATTTCGGGCGACCTGGGTAAAATCTCAGGCGGTAATGTGATTTCCGAATATAAAAGCACAGATATGGAGGCTTTCATAAATAACCTGTATTTTGAGCTTGCTGTAACGGATTCTCAAGGGATAGAAAGCACCTATGAATTAAAGCTGAATGTTGAAAAAATATACTGATTAAGCTGTTAAAAGGACACCTCCCGTAGGTGTCCTTTCTCTTACTTTTTCGTTCGCTAAACCTACGGTTTACCTCGTATTTCACCCTTTTTCAACCTTTAGTTTAACAAAAAATCCCCCTTTTAACTGACTGTTGCTTGAATTTTTCTTTCCGTGAGGGTAAAATAGCCTTGTAAGCCGGCAACAAAACAGAAAGGGAGAATCGATATGACTGTTTTCAATAAGTCAGACAAGGAAAATACCGAAAAGCAGAATAATGAAGGTACTGTCAATGAAACACTCGGCACAAGAATATCACAGTACAGAAAGCAGAGAAACTTTACTCAGAGTGAGTTTGCCGAGCTTCTTGGTGTTACGCCTCAGGCGGTGAGTAAGTGGGAAAACGATATTTCCTGCCCCGACATTACTCTTTTGCCTGCAATAGCAGATATTTTCGGCATTACCGTTGATGAGCTTCTCACAGGCAGAGTCAAGGTCACGGTACCTGAAAAGGAGAAAAAAAACCGTAAGAATATTGATAAATTAAGGCTCGTTATCCGTGTGCTCAGACCCGCACAGAAGCCGATAAAAATTGCATTGCCCTTATCCGTTGTGAAAAGATTTGCAAGGCTCGGCGTAAGTATTTCAAATGCCGTCAGCGGGGATTACATATCCGAGGAGCAGCTTTCCGACATAATGAATATGGTTGACGAGGGCATCAGAGGTGTAATTCTCGATATTGTTACGGAAGACGATACCAACGTAATTGTGGAGATAGACTGATTATGACTTTAGAAGAGCTTATTGAAAAATATCAGGGCAAAAAGCACAAGTCACTACGCCGCATTGGCGGGGGATTCTATGCTGATGTATACAGGGCGGATTATGACGGTGAATGCATAATAGTTAAAAGCTATAAATGTAACGGTATAATGTCAGGAGAAATATCTCAGGTTGAAGTTCTTTCAAGGTATGCACTTTTTCCTATGCCTGAGTTTTTGTGGGTGCACAAGAGTGATGATATTTTTTCTCAGGATGTACTTGCTATGAAATTACTTCTCGGTCAGAACGGCGGCGGAGTGTTTTACCTTAAAAAGAGCAAAAGAGCCGCAATAGCAGAGCAGGTAATCGATAATCTCATTGCTTTTCATAGTGTAAGAAATTCCGAAGGCTTTGGTGAAATCGGAAGTACGGTAAGATATGCAACCTTTAATGAATATTATAAAGCAAGGGCGGGAGAAATCCTTCGTAAGGCAGAGAAGCTTTTTGAAAAGAGGGAACTTGACTCTTATACGCTTGATATTATGAAAAAGGCTTATGAAAGCTTTGATAAGATATTTTATCTGCCTATAACGGAAGCATCCCTCATTCACGGTGACTATAATATGTGGAATATTCTTATTGACAGAAAAGAATGTACCGTTTCAGCGGTTATTGACCCTTGCGGCTGTATGTGGGCTGACAGTGAATATGATTTATATCAGCTTAACAATGCCAACGGAAAATATTATCGGTTGCTTGATACATACAGAAAGAAAAAGCCACTTTCCGAAAACTTCAATCAGAAAATGGCTTTTTACGAGCTTTTTACCGAGATTGAGCACTATTATAATTCGGGATATCCCGTTGACGGCAAAAAAACAAAAAGGCGTGCAGATGCACTTCGGAGGTATCTATGAAAAGAAATACACCTGAGAATATTTCCGTTATAAATGAAATAATTAAAAGGCATTCTCTCGGTGAGGCGAGGGATTGTTCAGAGCTTAAGGGCGGTACCTTTAACCGTGTTTTTAAGGTCAGCACTGAAAAAGGGGAGTACGCAATAAAGATAGTCGGTGATGCTGATAAGGAAGTTCTCACCTACGAAAAGGGACTTATCGAAACGGAAGCTAAGGTCTATGAGCTTTTGCAGAAAACGGAATATATACCGAAAATTCACGGCTACAATTATAGCGATGAATACGAGCACAAATACCTGATTATGGATTTCATTGAGGGACAGATGCTCAATAAAACTAAGCTCAGCAAGGAGGAATACGACGGAGTTATGTACTCTCTCGGCAAAGCCATGGCTGAAATTCACCGCATTAAAGGTGAGGAAGGCTTCGGTTATATGCAGTGCGGTCTTAAAAGCACAATGAGAGAGGCCTATCTTTCAATGACTGATAATCTGATAAAGGACGCCCGCAGGAAGGTGAAGGATATTCCTTATGCTGACCGTGTAAGCTCAGCAATTAAGAAAAATATCTCCGCTTTTGACGGAATAACCGTTCCCGTGCTCAATCACTTTGACC
>JAZULG010000120.1:0-6082 GCA_045603005.1 Acutalibacteraceae bacterium | reverse complement strand
TTGACGAGGAGAACGTATATGAAATACAAAGGAACACTTATTGTTGTTAAAGATTGTAACTGTGCATTAAAGTTCTATAGTGATGTTTTTGGATTTCAACTTCTTCAAGACAACGATGGGAATATGGAATTGACGAATAATATATATTTACAGGAATTGGGATACTGGGAACAATTCACAAAAAGATGTGTAATTCCAAACAGTAATCAATCTGAGTTGTATTTTGAAGAGCCCAACATAGAACAATTTGTAGAGCGTCTTGAAACACTTTACCCTGAAATCGAATATGTCAATCACTTGATGACACACAGCTGGGGACAAAAGGTGGTCAGATTCTACGATTTGGATGGTAACTTAATTGAAGTAGGAACACCGGTGTAATCAACAAATTCCAATTTATCGAGTTGTTGCTATTTTGAGCTGTAAACACAAAAAAATATAACGGTACCGATAGGTGCCGTTGTATTTTTTTTATTCACATCAAACAGAGGGATTCGAACAAGGAGGGAGCGAAGCGGAAGGAAACAGTCCGCTTTTATTTTTGATAATCTTCCACCGTTGCAAATAATAAACTCCTATGCTATAATTATTCATATCAATAATACTGTCAGAAATGAGTTGATTATAATGAAATACAGCTTACCTCTGAAGCATCATTTTTCAACAAAAAAGGGTTGGATAAACGACCCTAACGGACTCGTTTATTTTGACGGCTACTATCATATTTTTTATCAGCATTCACCAAATTTTGAAAAGCCGTGGCAGGAAAATATGCATTGGGGACACGCAAGAACAAAGGACTTTCTCAATTTTGAGGAGCTTCCTGTCGCTCTTTATCCCGATAAGAACTATGATAAGGACGGCTGCTGGTCAGGTACTGCAATTGTAAAGGATGGGACTCTGTTTCTCTTTTACGCATCTATCCGTGACGGAGTGCAGTCAGTGAGCGTTGCATATTCAACAGACGGAATAAATTTTGAAAAGTACGAAAATAATCCGGTAATAGGCGGTTATCCGTCTGACGGATGTCCGGATTTCCGCGACCCTGCAGTGTGCTGTGCAGACGGAAAATATTACTGTGTAATGGCGTCGGGTAACCGTGCAAAGAAAACCGCAAACCTTCTGCTTTATGAAAGCGAGGATTTGTTCTGCTGGAATTATAAAGGTGTATTGTGCGAGTGGGAGAATTCCATGTTTGCCGAGTGTCCCTCTTTTATGAAGTCGGGGGATATGTATCTGCTTACTGCATCGGTCTGTACAGAAAAAAGCCATCGCTTTTCAGTGATGTACGGCTCGTTCAGTGAGGGAAAATTCAGGGCAGAATACACGGGTGAGGTCGATAAAGGTCCTGATCAGTACGCAGGTCAGGTTTTTTCTGATCAAAAGGGCAGAACGATTCTTATTTCGTGGATTCCCGGTTGGAAATATGCAGGATATAGAAAAAAGGATATCGGATGTATGTCTGTGCCCCGTGAAATCAAGCTTGTTGACGGTAAAATTTACGGCTATCCCGTAGAGGAAGTACGTCATCTGATAAAGGACAGTGATCCTACAGTTGTACGGACTGATAAGGGCTTCAGAATCAGACGCGCGGGAAGAAAAAGCGTTGTTTATAAGGGCGAAATAAACGAGCTCGGAATTATCCGTGACGGATATGTTGCGGAGGTGTTTGTCAACGGCGGCGAGGAGATTTACTCTGTTTTGCTTTAAGTTTTTAATTCGCGTAAACAAAGAGTTGTTATTGAAAATATTTCTCTTTTGTGGTAATATAAATACAATACAGAAAGATAAAACGTATTTTAAGGAGGATAACTATGTTTCAGAGAATAATTGCTTTTTTCGTTATGATTATCAACTTCTTTCTCGGAATATTCGGACTTGGTCAGATTGGCGGAATGAAATACGAATGTCAGAGCTTTCTCAATATCGCATACGGCACTCATGAAAGGCAGGTAGTTGACCTTTGCATACCTTATGATGCTTCTGGTGATATAGGTCTTGTTCTTTTTATTCACGGCGGAGCATGGATAGGCGGAGATAAGGGCGCTTATGCGGAAGGGATGAATTACGGTGCTTCAGATCTCGGAATAGCAACGGCGTCACTGAATTACCGCTATATTTCAGAGGATGTTGACCTTCTTGATGTGCTTGACGATATAGATGCGGCTCTTGCTGCGATAAAGCAGAAGGGCAGTGAGGCAGGCGTAAATATCAATAAGGTGCTTCTTACGGGTGACAGTGCAGGCGGACATCTTTCCCTGCTTTATGCATACGCAAGAAAGAATACCGCTCCCGTAACACCTGTTGCGGTTATAAGCAATTCGGGCCCGACGGATTTGTTTGACGATAATTTTTATCATAACAATGCCCTCGGTGATGAGGCTGCGATATGTGACCTTATGTCCAAGGCCTGCGGACAGCGCTTCACCTATGAAACAAGAGAAGATGCAAGGGCGGCACTCTACAGTGTTTCTCCTATTGCCTATGTGAGTGCGGACTGTGTACCTACCGTAATCAATCACGGCAATTCCGATTCAATCGTACCCTTTACAAACGCACAGACTCTTGACGCACTTCTTACACAGTACGGAGTTGAGCATGTGCTTAATGTTTACGAGGGAGCAGACCACGACCTAGGAAAAGACGAAGCAGCAAAGGACAGAGCAAACGAGCTTCTTTTCGGATATATCGACAGATTCCTTAAATAAGCATCCGATGTTATGAGGCGACACATTCGCATTTGAATGTGTCGCTTCGGATAATTTTGAAAGGGGAGTATAACACTATGGCGTGGTATGATGAGGCGATATTCTATCATATCTATCCTTTGGGTATGACGGGAGCGCCGAAGCAGAATGCTTACGGTGAGCCGGTGCACAGACTCAATACATTGCTTGCGTGGATCGGACATATCAGGGAAATCGGATGCAATGCGATATATATCGGTCCGCTTTTTGAATCGGTGGGACACGGCTATGAAACAACGGATTACAAAAAGCTTGACAGCAGACTCGGTACAAACAGTGACCTTAAAGAGTTTGTTGCCGAGTGCCATAAAAATGGAATACGTGTAATTTTAGACGGAGTTTTCAACCATACTGGAAGAGATTTCTTTGCCTTTAAGGATATAAGGGCAAACAGAGAGAGCTCAGCCTATAAGGATTGGTACTGTAATGTTAATTTTTGGGGGAATAATTCATATAATGACGGATTTTCCTATGAAAATTGGGGTGGCTATGACCTTCTCGTAAAGCTCAATCAGAGAAATCCTGCCGTGAAGGACTATATCAGTGACGTTATCCGCTTCTGGGTTAAGGAGTTTGATATTGACGGAATCCGCCTTGATGCGGCAGATGTTATGGATTTTGACTATATGAAGACTTTTCGTCAGGTAGCAAATGAGGTTAAGGATGATTTCTGGCTTATGGGTGAGGTTATCCACGGAAATTATTCGCGCTGGGCAAATGACGGAACTCTTCACAGTGTTACAAACTATATGCTTCATAAGGCTCTTTACTCTGCACATAATGATCACAATTATTTTGAGATAGCGCATACCGTAAAGTACGTCAGCGATATGACGGGAGACAGCCTGAAGCTTTATACCTTCGCTGACAATCACGATGTTGAGCGCATATACACAAAGCTCAGGAATAAGGCGCATTTTGTTCCCTTACACATTATGCTTTATACTTTACCGGGAATTCCCTCAATCTATTACGGCTCCGAATTCGGTATTGAGGGCAGAAAGGAAAGAGGCTCTGACGATTCGTTGAGACCTGAGCTGAAATATGAGAACTACAAGGATGCAATAAAAACAAATCCCTGCACCCGACTTATAGCGGCTCTCGGAAAAATCCGACAGAGCACACCTGCACTGTCGTACGGTGATTACAGAGAGCTTCTTTTGCAGACAACTCACTTTGCCTATGAGAGAACTCTTGACGGCAGCAGTGTAATAATCACGGTCAATAATTCCGATAACGAGACGGAAATGATTCTGCCCTGCAGTAGCGGTCAGGAATATGCCGGTGCGCTGTCGGGTGAAAGAATATCTGCTGAGGACGGCAGACTTAAGGTAAAGGTGCCTGCAAATTACGGCGAAATATGGCTTTCTGAAAAGAGTGTTTATTGTGCAGATGCTCCGATAATAAAGGAAGCCGAAGCGGAGAGAACCGTTACAAATGTAAGCTTCACTGCTGAAGAATTCAAAACGGAAGCCGTGGAAAAAGCTGAAGATAATCAAGAGAAGGCTGCAGTGACCGTTCCCGATAAGCCTTACGAAGAAATGACTGTCGAGGAGCTTCAGCAGGCTATTCTTGAAAAGATGAAGCGTAACGGGCCCGTTACCGAGTATATGCTCGGCACTGTAAGAGAAAACACGTATCACGGCTCTCTTGTTACGTGGGTAAGAAGCTTTAACTGAGCTGTATCAGGTTGTAATAAAAACATATCAGCGGTGCTTAACAGTGCCGCTGATTTTCCAATGAAAATGTCAACTGACAAAATACGCCTTTTTTCTACAAAATCCGACATAAATTGTCGAACGATTCTTGCTCGGATTAAGGAAAAATCTGCCTGCTTTGATAGACAAAGGCAGAAATCTGTGATAAAATAAGAGCATAAAAGGAAAAGGGGATCACAGTATGATTTACAAAGAAGTGGAAAATAATAATCCTTTATATGTTTCAGTGCTTGATAACGGTGTTCTTATCTGTGTTTACGGAGATTATGCCGAAGGCAGCGACGGCAATGTTTACAAGCACGTCGGCGAAGAGATTGACGGTGAGCTTGAAACTGTCGGTTGGGAATGTATGACCGATAACAAATAAGAATAGCAGATAAAAGTAAAAGCAGGTATTTCATTTCAGAATACCTGCTTTTTTATGTCAGATTTTATCCTTGTATCTTTCAGCGGTGATAATACCGTCTTTTACGTGAAGCTTACAAATACGGGCGTTTCTCGCATCAAAAGCACTTGCATTGAGACCGTCGTCATAGTCTCTTGCGTGGTAAATAGCGTACCACTGACCGTCGTGCTTTATCATAGAGTGATGTCCCGTACCTTCTTCGAAGTCATTGGCGGCAAGAACGGGAGCGTATGTATCAGCATCGGGATACTTTTCAAATTTGATTTTTGTAAGGTCGGTTTCATCTGTTTTTGCCCTTGCATAGCCTATGTAGTAGGTGGGTTGCTCGAAGCAGTTACCGGAATACATAAGATACTGCCAATCACCTTCCTTGAAATAGAAGGCACCTTCTATTGTATGCCAGTGCTGACCTTTTTTATATCTGTCGCGGCGATAGATGTCCTCGTCAAGAGTAGGTTCAACTACGAGTACAGGCTTTCCCTCGGGTGTAAAGGGGTCAAGCATTCTGTCAACGTAA
The DNA here is from genome assembly GCA_045603005.1 of Acutalibacteraceae bacterium. Classification (GTDB taxonomy): domain Bacteria; phylum Bacillota; class Clostridia; order Oscillospirales; family Acutalibacteraceae; genus UBA6857. The sequence goes on along the minus strand of JAZULG010000120.1, from coordinate 694 downwards.
ATGCAGGTACCGATTCTTTCGCCTTCAAATCTGTTGGCAGAGTAGAAAAGGAAAAGTCCTGCTTCATTTTTTACGATGTGAGAATCGATAGAGAAGGGATGAAGAATCTGCTTCGTGTCTGTGAAGGGTCCGAGAGGGGAATCGGATACGCTTACGTGCATTGCGCCTCTGTGACCGCCCTTGTCGGGAGTATCGTTATATATTTCAATGGAATTATACATATAGAACCTGCCGTCGAGCTCGATTACGCTCGGCGCCCAGAAGGAATCGTGCCCCTCCATTGTCATAACCTTGCCGTAATATTTCCAGGCATCGAAGAGATTATCCGATTCGTAGGCATAAACGGCATCGTGACCTGTAACATAGATATAAAATCTGCCCTTACTTTCGATTATGTAAGGATCTGCCTGACCGATGTAATTTTCTTTCTTAACTTCAAGAAGATGCATAAATAGTCCGCCTTTCTTATTTGTCAAAGGATATTGCTTTTCTGTTTTTGATTAAATAATCCGCCGCTGATATTAAGGTGAGTATTACAGAAACATAAATCAGTATTGTTTCCGCAAGGGAAAGGAAGCTGAGATTTGCCAGAATGACGATAATCATAACCATCTGAGCAATTGTTTTGCTTTTTCCCCACCAGGAAGCCGCTATTGTAACACCGTTATCGGAGGCGACGAGCCTTATTCCGCTG
>JAZULG010000119.1:0-5034 GCA_045603005.1 Acutalibacteraceae bacterium | reverse complement strand
GGCGACGTAACGCCTAAGTATCTTGCAATCAGGGATGTCATTGCAAAGCATACAAACGGTAAACTTCCTGAGATTCCCGATGACAGAAAGAAGGTCGCTTACGGTACTTTTGAGCTTACGGAAAAAGCAGGGTTATTCGCGAATCTAAAAAATCTGTCTGCTCCTGTGCGTAGTGACGTGCCGCGTAATATGGAAAAGTACGGTCAGGGCTACGGCTATATTGCATACTGTACCGTATTAGGAAGAGATTACAATGATACAAAGCTTTCCTTTGAGAGCCTTGGCGACAGAGCACAGATTTATATTAATAAGGAGCTTACCGATATTCTTTACATAAATGACCGCCTTGAGACCAGAATCACTGCAAAAGCAGGAGATGTGCTTACCGTACTTTGCGAAAATATGGGCAGAGCAAACTTCGGCAGTAAGATGATGAGAAAGAAGGGTATTGCAGGCAGATGTCTTTTAGGCGATAAGATTCACTTTAATTGGGATGTTTACACTCTTCCTATGGATAATCTCAGAAATCTTGCTTATACCGAGGAACCGATTGAAGAAAAATCTGTGTTCTATAAGGGAACATTCGCAATTGATGAGGCATATGATACCTTCCTTAAGCTTGATAATTTCACAAAGGGCTTTGTGACGGTCAATGGCTATAATATAGGCAGATATTGGGAAATCGGTCCGCAGAGGACTTTATATATACCTGCTTCCCTTCTGAAAAAAGGAGAGAATGAGATAATTGTCTTTGAATCAGACGGAATAAAGGGTGAAGCGATAATCGAGTTTACAGATACCCCGATTTTAGGTTAAAAGAAGAGAGGTAGAATTTATGAAGTATCAGATCAAGAAATTATATGTTAACGATTTCAGCGTTTTTGAAAAAAATAAGCTCAGAGAAAGAAGCTATTTTATACCGAACAAATCCAAAGAAGGCTTCAAAGATACAACAGCTGTCACCGAAAGGTATTCAAGTGATACTGTGACGGTGCTTTCAGGTGAGTGGCAGTTTAAGTATTACAGCAATATCTCACGCATTCCCTCAAACTTCGACAGTGAAAAAACTGCAATGGATACAGTTAAGGTTCCTTCGACGTGGCAGAGAACGGGCTATGAAAATCCTTGCTATCTGAATACAAGATATGAATTTCCGATGACACTTCCCAATGTACCCTCTGAGATGTCAGCCGGTGTATACGTCAAAAAGTTTAATCTTACAGAAAAGTCAAAGAATCCGATTATAACCTTCCTTGGAGTCTGCTCGAGTCTTACTCTTTATGTCAACGGCAAATTTGTAGGTTATAGTGAAGGTAGTCATAACAGTGCAGAGTTTGCTCTTAAGGAATATGTTCATGAGGGCGAAAATGAGCTTATGGCAATCGTTTCAAAGTGGTGTAACGGTACATATCTTGAATGTCAGGATATGTTCCGTGAAAACGGTATCTTCCGTGACGTTTATATCACAGAAAACCCCGAACAGTATATTTTTGACTTTGCAGTTAAAACAAAGAAGGAGCAGTCGGGCTACAGTCTTACAGTTGATGTGACTGTTGACGGTGAAAGCTTTAATGGTAAAACTGTTTCAGCCGAACTCCTTTACAAGGGTGAGTCAGTAGCATCTGCAAAGGAAGAGCTCAAGGGCATAGTTCCCCTGGATTTTGGTATCATTGATGCAGCGGAATGGAATGCAGAAAAGCCTGAGCTTTATGAGCTTTATCTTACAATTTTTGACGGTGAAAAAAGTATACAGTGCGTAAGAGAAACAGTAGGCTTTAAAAATATTGAAATCAAGGGTGAGCAATTCCTTTTCAACGGCAGGCTTATAAAATTCAAGGGTGTCAACCACCATGATACTCATCAGTCAACCGGCTATGTAATGAGTGGAGAAGACCTTCTTAAGGATATCCTTCTTATGAAGGAATTTAATGTTAACTGTGTCAGAACCTCTCACTATCCTCCTGACCCGATGTTTATAAGACTTTGTGATGAATACGGACTTTATGTTGTTGATGAGGCCGACATTGAGACCCACGGTACACAGTTTAATGAAAAGCTTATACCTACAGTGAAGCCTAATCTTATCAGTAATGATAAGGAATGGCTTCCGAGAATGTTTGACAGAGTTAAGCGACTTTACGGTAGGGACAAAAACCATCCGTCTGTTACAATGTGGAGTCTCGGCAATGAATCCGGTGGCTGGAAAAATCAGGATAAGTGCTATGATTACCTTAAAGAGGTATCTGATATACCCGTACACTATGAGGCTGTTATAAGAACACCGCGTACCGCCTATGATGTTATTTCCGAAATGTATCAGCACAGTGATATCGTTGAAAAAATAGGTCAGCATAAATTTCTTCCGAGATATAAGGGAAAGCCGTACTTCCTTTGCGAATACTGTCATGCTATGGGTGTTGGTCCCGGCTCTCTTGAGGAGTATTGGGAAAGCTTCTACTCTCACGATAATCTTACCGGCGGCTGCATATGGGAATGGGCAGACCACAGCGTGTATGACCCCAATGCAAAATATAAATATACCTACGGCGGTGACCACGGAGAGAGAATCCATGACGGTAACTTCTGCGTTGACGGACTTTTCTATCCTGACAGAACACCTCACACGGGTGCGTATGAAATGAAGGCTGTTTACCGTCCTATAAGAGTCAAGCATATCAGTGACAATGTTTACTGCTTTAAAAATACAAATGCTTTCACCTCTTCCTCAGAGTACGAAATTACTTATGAGCTTCTTGAAAACGGAGTGTGTGTTGAAAACGGATGTGTAGAGCTTGAAATTGATGCGGGCACCTCTAAAAATCTTGTTATCGCTCACAAGATGATTGATTCAGCAAAGGATTGGCACATCAACTTTATTTGTAAGGATAAGAGTGGCAACGAGGTTTCAAAGGAGCAGATTACGCTTAATGAGGTTGTAGCTGAATATAAGAATGAAGAGGGCAAGGCGGTAAGCTTTCTTGAAAAGAAAGATAAAATCACCGTTACCACAGAAAAGACAGCTGCCGTATTCTCAAAGAGTGAGGGTAAGCTTATCAGCTTTGTTGTCGGCGGCAAGGAAATGCTTTATAATGATGACGGTATGAAGCCTCAGCTTTACAGAGCATATCTTGACAATGACAGAAACATTGTAAAGACCTGGAAAAAGCAGAATCTCCATAAGCTTAAGTATGACGGAAAGATTGTTTCCTGCAAGGCTAAGGATAACGGTACTGTAAAAATTGAGAGCGAGGGCTGGCTCTGCGCTGACGGTAAGAAGGTGTTTGAGTTTGAATACAAGTATGTATTCTATCCTGACGGTTCGATTAAGGTGAAGGCTGAGGTCGAAAAGAAGGCTCTTGATTTTACAAGATATAATCTTCCGAGGTTCGGTGTAAATCTTCTTCTTGATGTATCACTTTCAAATGTTGAATATTACGGTCTCGGTGAGCTCGAAAATCTTAATGACTTCCGTGCTCAGAGTATGGTCGGTATATATAAATCAAGTGTTAAGGATATGTGTGTTGACTATATCAAGCCTCAGGACAGCGGTAACCACGGCTGTACCCGTTGGATGACTGTTACCGACAGTGAGGGCAGGGGACTTAAGTTCTTTAACAGCAAGGACTACTTCTCTTTCAGTGTGCATGATTATCCTGAAAAGCAGATTCGTCAGGCAAAGCACATTGAGGATATCAAGAGAGGTAAGCTTACAAGTGTCAGTATCGATGGCTTTATGAGAGGTACCGGTTCCAACAGCTGCGGTCAGCACGCACTTAAGAAATATTGCATAGATTTCAAGAAAGAGCTCGAGTTCTCCTTCTATATCATTCCTGTTAAAAAATAATTTAATAATTCTTTCAGCGAACTGTCATTTTCTTCTTGAATATGGCAGTTCGTTGTGTTATAATGCATTTGATTAGGGCATTTTGCTCATTATATTCAAAATTTACGGAGGCAAAAATTATGAAACAGTTAAACATCGGTATTATCGGCGCAGGCCGTATCGGAAAGGTACATATGGCATCAATCACTTATAATGTACCCACAGCAAGAGTTCTCGGCATCACGGACGTTTTCAAGGACGGTCTTCAGGAGCTTGCAGATAAATACGGTATCCCCAAGATATATAATGACTATAAAGAAATGCTTGCTGATGATGAAATCGACGCAGTTCTCGTTTGTTCATCAACAGATACTCACGCTGATATTTCAATTGAGGCAGCCGAAGCAGGTAAGCACGTGTTCTGTGAAAAGCCCGTTGACCTTACTCCCGAAAAGGTAAAGGCAGTTATCGCAGCAGTTGAAAAGGCCGGTGTCAAGCTTCAGGTAGGCTTTAACAGACGTTTTGACCACAACTTTGCTCATGTACGTTCACTTATCAATGACGGTAAGGTAGGTAACCTTGAGCTTATCAAAATCACTTCACGTGACCCTGAACCTCCCTCAGCTGAATATGCAGCAGTTTCAGGCGGTATGTTCCTCGATATGACAATTCACGATTTTGATATGGCACGCTTCCTTGCAGGCTCTGATGTAACAGAGGTATATGTAAATGCAACCTGCCTTGTTGACCCTGCGATCGGTGAAGCAGGCGACGTTGACACCGCTATTATCAACCTTAAGTTTGCAAACGGTGCTCTCGGTGTTATTGATAACAGCCGCCGTGCAGCTTACGGTTATGATCAGAGAATCGAAGTATTCGGCTCACTCGGTGCAGCTATGGCAGCCAACGACACACCTACAAACGTAACTGTTATGAATGCTGAAGGTGTTACTACCGATAAGCCTCTTTACTTCTTCCTTGAAAGATATATGCAGTCATTCCGTGACGAAATGATTCAGTTTGTTGATGCAGTTCAGAACGACAAGCCCACACCCACTACAGGTCTTGACGGTCTCAACTCAATTCTTGTTGCTCTTGCCGCTAAAAAGTCAGTTGCAGAGGGCAGAGCAGTTAAAATTTCAGAAATCGGCTGATTATTTTCAGGAGTACCTTTAATCAGAAGTCGGATCGTAGCCATGTCGTTCTGTGTG
>JAZULG010000118.1:0-22903 GCA_045603005.1 Acutalibacteraceae bacterium | reverse complement strand
AATTCAATCTGACCACTGAAAGCCTTTGAGAAAAGAGTTGATTCATTTTGAAGAGAATCACAGAATATAACATTCTTTATGTGACCGAGATGTCCGTATTTTTCGAGGTATGCTGCAAGAAGGCTGCCGCCCATACATCTTGCGTACATTGAAACCTGAGTCTTACCTGTTGTTGCAAGAACCTGAAGCACGTACTCGTGAAGTCTGTCTACGTGGTCATAAGGAGAAAGACGCCAGTCATAAGCGAAGGCATACTGACCGTTATGATCATAATTCCAGGTTGATTTTGATGCTGCGATTGAATCAGACATAGTTTTAGCGAGAACGCCTGTACCCTTTGTGGGATTACCGTTATAGTCAAGGCCTGCATCAGGGAAAAGAGGCTTAAGCTCATCATAGATAGCCTGACCGTAGTTATCCCACTTATCAAAAAGCATACCCTCCAGAACAAAGGGCTTGAGAATGTTTACTGTTGTTTCAACAATAGTATCCTTATCGATGCCCTCTTCGCCGTCTAATGAGAGCTCCTCAAACTGTGTTACAAGAAGTGTACCGTCGGGATAATAAAGACCGTCACCGTTACCTCTGATATAAACAATAGGGGTTCTTTCATTTGCCGCAGATGCCATAGGAGCCATTACGGCAAGAAGCATAATTGTAACAAGAAAAACCGAAATAAGCTTCTTCATTTTACACACAGCCTTTCTGTAATATATATATATGATATTATTAAACCACTTTTAAAGGGGTTTGTCAATATATAATTCCTTTTAATAAAATAACAGTGATATTCTCCGGCATAGCATTATATTTGTATCAGTGTAACAGCCGCTTATTTTCAGAAAGCAATAAACTTGAATAAATCTGCCAAAACTACTAAAAGCTGTCGGACGAAAAAAAGTTTGAAAAAATTACAAAAATCTATTGACTTTTCAAAAATAGATGTTATAATATCTCTTGTTCGTTGCGGAATTGTGTAAGGGTAGCACAGCAGACTCTGACTCTGTTTGTCTGGGTTCGAATCCTAGTTCCGCAGCCAAAAAATCCGACAAGTTTGACTTGTCGGATTTTTTTTATCCAAGCCGACAGGCTTGGTATATCATCAGCCCGACAGGGCTGCATATCATCGCCGCACTTTGTGCGGGGGATATCATCACACCTTCAGGTGTGTATTCTGTCGGCTTGATGATATACAACTTCTACGAAGCTGATGATATACAATGTTCCGCATTGATGATATGCAATTCCTACGGAATTGATGATATACACGCCTTTGGCGTGATTTTGCGTTTGGGTTACCCGACGGCGTACAAAGGTACTCCGAGGGCGAGGTTTGTTTATAGCCTAAAACATAAAAACAGTGTTTTTGTCTGTTCGTCATCATTTTTTTATATTTTAAAGGGTTTCTTCAGTCAGCTCATAACCGAAGAAACCCTTTATTTATCTTGTTTTATGCGATCTGCACTTTTTTTACAGTCCCTTTGATTTTTGTCTACACACTTAATCGGATAAACCTGCCTTACGGCTTCCATATATAGTTTTTCATATCAACCCTGTTATCTTCAACAAAGCTCACACCCTCACCCAGCAGAAGCTCTCTCTGTATGTTCTCCCCGCCAAAGGCAAAGGCAGAGGAAAGCCTCCCTTCTTTTGTCACAACACGGTGACAGGGTATGTGCTCAGGGTCGGGATTACTGTGTAATGCGTAGCCTACCACCCTCGACCATCGGGGATTTCCCGCAAGCAGGGCAATCTGACCGTAGGAGGCTACCTTTCCCCTCGGAATGCGCTTTACCTGCTCGTATATCTTTTCAAAGGTATTCATATTTTCTCCTTCTGTGACTTTTTTGATTATTATATCACAAAATTAACTTATTATAAACTCTTTTTTATTTTTCTGTTGACTTTTTGTGATGTTGATAGTATAATACCCGATGCAATCCAAAATAAGTGGTGGAGTCTGTCATAGTTCACAATAGTGTTCTATTTGTTATGGGTTGTGGTTTTGTTTTGTCCTTTTACAGGGACATGACATTACTCTGACAGAATCCGTTTTTGCGGGTTCTTATTTTTTTGTACAGACACGCCCGAAAGTATATCGCTTAAGGAGTTGTCAAAAATGAGTCCAATCACAATCACAGCGCTGATTATCTTTGCCATCACCTACATTCTTATGCTGGCATTTCAGAAAATCAGACCCTATGTTACCGTCGGCTCGGCAATTATCTTTGTTGCCCTCGGTATTATAGCAACAGTTAACCCCAACCTTTTCGGCGAAGGCTTCTTCACGGTCGGCGACGGAGTATACGGCTATGACTTTATAGAAGCTCTCGGTGAAATCGACTGGAACGTTATAATGATGATCGCAGGTACAATGGGTACGGTATATCTTTTCATTGAGTCAAAGATGCCCCAGCTTATGTCTGACGTGCTTATTTCCAAGATGCCTAACGTCAAGTGGGTGGTTGTTGCTCTTTCTCTCTTCGCAGGTATCGTTTCAGCCTTCGTTGACAATGTTGCAACAGTTCTTATGATCGCTCCCGTTGCACTTGCTTTCTGCAAGAAGCTTAATATTTCTCCCGTACCGTCAATTATCTGCATTGCCGTTTCTTCAAACCTTCAGGGTGCAGCTACACTTGTCGGTGATACCACGTCAATACTTCTTGCAAAGGCGGCAAACCTTGACTTCTCGGACTTCTTCGTTCACGACGGCCACATAGGTATGTTCTTCGTCGTTCAGGCAGGTGCAATAGTAAGCGCATTGATTATCCTCTTTATGTTCCGTAAGGATAAGGATAAAATCGAGTTCACCGGCAAAACTAAGGTTGAGGATAAATTCCCCACCTTCCTTCTCGTCGGTACCGTGCTCGCACTTATTGCCGTTTCCTTCATCCCCTACAAGGACAACGCCGCTGAGGGTCAGTTCTATAAACCCGATATCACAAACGGTATCATCTGTATCGGCTTCTTCCTTGTGGGTGCCTTCCGTGAGCTTTTCATCAGAAAAAACAAGGAAATCGTCAAAAATGCTTTCAAGGAAATCGATTATTACACAATCGTACTTCTCACAGGTCTTTTCGTTGTAATCGGCGGTATCAAAAGTGCAGGTGTTATTGACGTTATCGGTAACGCTATCGCATCTCTCGGTGCAGGCTCACCCTTCCTTGTTTACACCATTATCGTGTGGATGAGTGTTATTCTTTCCGCATTTATCGATAATATCCCCTACACTGCTACTATGCTGGCTGTTATTCCTCCCATTGCGGCGGGAGTCGGTATGGAAAATCCGACGGTACTTTACTACGGTCTTCTCTGCGGTGCTACTCTCGGCGGCAACCTTACTCCCATCGGTGCATCTGCAAACATTACAGGTATCGGTATTCTCCGTAAGGAGGGCTATGAGGTAAAGGCTACCACCTTTATGAAATACGGCGTACCCTTTACTATGGCAGCAGTTATCACCGGCTACCTTCTTCTCTGGCTCATCTGGGCATAAACCTTTTATTATCATTGTTAGAAAAGCTCTCCGTCACAGAGGCGGAGAGTTACTTATGTGCGACTATGCTTATTGCATAAAACTTAATCAAAACATTTGGTAAGTTTGTATAGATTTATTCTTGCCTTTATTATCTATAAGTGGTAGAATTCTAAAGGTTTAAATCATAGGAGGTTTTATTATGAGTATTCTCGGAGGAATCATTTCATTCAACAACTTTTATACCCTGCTCTTTGTTGTTTTTGCCGTTCTTCTCGGCGGTTACGCTCTGGGCAGAATCACTGTCAAGGGTGTTTCGCTCGGTGACGCTGGCGTTTTCATCGTCGCTCTTATCGTAGGCGCACTTGCCTTCCACGTTAACGAAGCAAAAGAGCTTGTTTTTGCATTTTCAAAGTCTCCCTTCAATTTTGAGGACGGTCTCAAGTTAGTTGAGGGCCTCGGACTTGTGCTTTTCGTTACCTCGGTAGGCTTTATCGCAGGTCCCAAGTTTTTCGGCAACTTCAAAAGAAACTTCAAGTCCTATGTTCTCTTAGGTATTATCATCATCCTTGCAGGCGGTCTTGCTGCAGCAGGCTGTATCGGTCTTGGTGAAGTCTTCGGTTACGGAAGCTCAATCAAGGAGCAGGACGGCTTCGTTGCAATGATCGTAGGTCTTCTTTCAGGCTCACTTACATCAACACCCGCCTTCTCAGCAGCAAAGGCAACCGTTGCTCCCGAATATGAGTCCCTCGTATCGGTAGGTCACGGTATTGCATACATCTTCGGTGTTATCGGTGTTGTTCTTTTCGTTCAGCTTATTCCGAAGCTCACAAAGGCAAACATGGAAGAAGAAAGAGCAAAGCTCGTTATCAAAGAGGAAGGCAAGAAAAAGGAATACAAGGGTAAGCTTTTCCACATCGACCATATGGGTATCGCAGCCTTCTCACTTGCAGCAATCCTCGGTACCGTTCTCGGCGGTGTTAAGATTCCCCTTTCCTCAGAGGGGCTCAGCGGCACCTGCTTCTCACTTACAACAACAGGCGGCTGCCTTCTTGTAAGCCTTATTATGGGTCACTTCTCACGTATCGGTAAGGTAAGCATTATGCCTGAGCAGGGTACTCTCAAGCTTTTCCGTGAGCTCGGTCTCGTACTCTTCCTCGTTGGTGCAGGTATCCCCGGCGGCGCTGAATTCGTTGAAAACTTCGATCCTATGTATTTCTTATACGGTATCATCATGACAATCGTACCGTTGATTGTCGGTTATATCTTTGCGAAGTACGTACTCAAGTTAAGCCTTCTCAACAACCTCGGCTCAATCACCGGCGGTATGACATCAACTCCCGCACTCGGCACACTTATCAGCACTGCAGGCACAGAGGACGTTGCAGCAGCTTACGCCGCAACCTATCCCATCGCACTTATTGCGGTTGTGCTCGTGTCACAGTTCCTTATCATACTTCTTTAATAAAACCGATTTTAAAATATAGTCCGTCATCCTTAGGGTGGCGGATTTTTTTTTTGCATATACACAAAAAAAGAGGTACGCCACACGGGGCGTACCCTACGCAAATCTTACTCGGCGGACTGCATATTTCCGTTTCAGAAAACTTCACCCGCGATTGCGTTGTAGTGCTCCGTAGTAGCTTCCTCAGCCTTGCCACTCCTGAAAGGTAATTCCCTCTGTTAGAGGGAGTGTCACGAAGTGACGAGGGTGTGCCCGTTTTCAGAGAAAAAGGTGGCGGATGTGCCAACATCCGACGGAGAGGTTCTGCGAATTGCGAATTGCGCATTGTCTTTTGCTCGCCGCAAGGGCATTCTTTCTTGAAAGAAAGAATCAAAGAACTTTTATGCTTTCTTATGAGGCGGACTGCATCTTTCCGTTTCAGCAGACCTCACCCGCGATTGCGTTGTAGTGCTCCGTAGGAGCTACCTCAGCCTTGCCTCTCCTGAAAGGTAATTCCCTCTGTTAGAGGGAGTGTCACGAAGTGACGAGGGTGTACCCGTTTTCGGAGAAAAAGGTGGCGGATGTGCCAACATCCGACGGAGAGGTTCTGCGCATTGCGAATTGCGCATTGTCTCACGGTAGCGGATAGCCTGCCTCACGGTAAATTCTGTACCAATCCTCTCTTGACATTGTTATGTCTGCCGCTTCGGCGACCGCCTTCACTCTCTCAGGCTTTGTTGTGCCGACGATAGGCTGTGTCTTTTCGGGCAGTCTTAAAAGCCACGCTATAGCAACGCCTGCCTGAGTAATGCCGTATTTTTCACCGAGCTCAGCAAGAGTTTTATTGATATACGAGAACTTTTCCTCCGTAAGGAAGCAGCTCTTTATAAAGCCCTGCTGTAAGGGTGACCATGGCTGAATAGTTATCTCATTAAGACGGCAGTAGTCACGAAGATAGCCGTCATAGTTTATACCGTCGTTATTGCAGAGATTTACGTTTGCTCCGCTTGAAATCATCGTTGCATTTGCTATACTCAGGCGCATCTGATTTATCTTAAGAGGCTGCTCAACATACTTCTTAAGAAGCTCAATCTGCATAGGGCTGTGGTTTGAAACACCGAAATGACCTACCTTGCCTTCTTTTTCAAGCTTTGTGAAGGCCTCTGCCACCTCTTCGGGCTCCATAAGTAAATCGGGTCGGTGAAGAAGAAGCACTTCTATATGGTCAATTCCGAGCCTTTTGAGTGAGCCATCAACAGAAGATATTATATGCTCCTTTGAAAAATCGTACATCTTACCCGGTACGATAGAGCATTTTGTCTGGATAATCATTTTATCTCTTAAACCGGGATTTCTCTTAAGTGCCTTGCCGAAAACCTCCTCGCATTTTCCCCTGCCGTAAATATCGGCGTGGTCAAAGTAGTTTATGCCGCTTTCAAGGGCGGTGTTGAGATAAGTGTCCATTTCACCGTCGGTCATATCGGCTATTCTCATACAGCCGAGAGCGACCCGGGAAGCCTCAGGAAGAGTTTCATAAAGCTTAACGTATTTCATAATAATTCTCCTTTAATTCTCATCTGTGTTTATTTTTCTGATTTCAAAGCCGAAGCTTGCATTATCCTCATACCACAACGGGAAATTAGTTCCCCACACGTTATTCTCAAGCACAAAGCTGATACCGTCTCTTCTTACACTTTCAAGCTTATTGTCAAACTCCAGAATCTTGCCTCTGCCGAAGGACACAAGGGGTGAATGGCGGTTGACTATTTCATAGCCGCCGAAGCGTACGCTCTGTACGGCGTGAAGGTTGCGGCTTCCGTTAAAGGTAACCTCCTCGGGACTAACATATGTGCCGAGCTTTCTGAGAAGCACCCCGTCTGTATTCGGGAAGAAATTAAGATAAATCGCTTCGGTAAGTCTGTTGGCATCCTTGCCGAACCAGCTCACTTTAATATTAAGTCCGTCATCACTGAGAGAATATACAGCCTGTATAAGTCTCGGTGCGCCAAGCTCCTTACAAAGCACCTCATCACAGACAAGGTCAACCGTAATACTGTTTTGCTGAGAAAGAAGCTTTTCTGCTCTGTAATCAAATCTTCCCGACGGATATTTACCCTCGAAAATCTTAAGGTTGGGTCTTGCAAAATCACCGAGTGCCCACACTGCAGTTTCCTCAAGGTCACGTGAATAGTGGCTGAGCCAGAAATCATAATCCTTATTGCTGAAGGAACGGTAGGTTATCAGCGGCTCTGAGTTTTCTCTTATTATTTCTTCATCACCGTAAGAAAGCGACCTTATACCGCCCTTTTCGTTTATGGTGATTTTCCATTTTCCGCATAGGGCAGTATTTTCTCCGTTTCCGTAAAAGCATAAAGGCTTTTCGGGTCTGAGAGAGGATATTTCCCTTTCCGCCTCTGCTTTGTGCTTCTCACTAAGGGCGGACAGTGCTTTGTTTATATATTCCCTCTGCTCTGCCCAGCTTCGTTCAATTACACTGTAAAAGCCTCTTTTTCTTCTGCCGTCAAAAAGACTTATCAGCGGAAGTATGCTCTGCGGCAAATCGGAAAGCAGATGCTTGAAGCTTACCTTATCCTCAGCTCTCGCCTTGAAAAAATCCTCCTTAAGATAATGACCGTAATCGGAAAACCATATTTTCGAGTCCATACCGCAGGTATGCTCCGCTATGCAAAGAAGAGCATCACTGAAGGCTCTGTACTCCTCACTTTCACCTGTGAGGCTTCCGTCGGACAGCCACCTTCTCTTTAAACTCATAAGAGCGCGAAGGCAGGCGGATTTATAAGGGTCTGTAGCCGCTCCGTGAATCCAGCTGTCCCCCATTTCACCCTCGAAAACGGGGAGCTTATGACGCACCTCCCAGATTATATCGGCAAAGTCATCCATTGTGCCTGCGGTAATCTCATAGTCGGGGTATTCCCTCTGTATATTCTCAAAATGTGCAAGCACCTTTTCAGGTGAGGGTGCGCCGTGATTATCAAGTGTGTGGTCAAAATAAAGGATTTCCTCAACAAAATCACTCTTGAAGGCTCCACCGTATGCACCTGAATAAATAACAACTATCTCACTGTCCCCGTTTTTCCATAAAAAGCAGTCAGGTACATCAACCAGTGCCGATGCTCCGTTTACTCCTATGTGCAGAAGCTTTATACCATGCTTCTGAAGGAAGGGTACAATGCCCTTTGTATGGCCCGGTACGTCTGTCATCTTTGCGGCAACGGTCTTTCTGCCTCTTATCTCATCAAGACCGTCAACAATGGAAAGTCCGAAATCGAGAGTATCCTCATCGAGAAGCTCGGTGTGAGTTGTGAAGGGCATTGCGTGAGGGACAATATTTCCCTCTTTGAGAGCCTTGAGCAGCTTATCCTTACCCTTTTCATCCTTAAGAGCTTCCTTTATAATCCATGAGCCCGTTGTCCATATAAAATACTTTTTACCGTCGGTATTCACCTTCTCTGCAAGGTCTATCGCCTCAGGAATAAAGGTATCAATATACTTGCGTCTTATACTTTCCGCGTAATCGGTAAAGCCTAAATCCAGATGGGTTTTTGAAACAACAAATACTTTTTTCATATCTAATCCTCGTACTCAGCAGATATTTTCTGATTTGTAAAATTATTATACCATACTCAGATGCAAAAATCTATACAAGGATAAAAAAACAGTACTCAACTTCTGAATTGAGTACTGTCTGATTACTTTTTTGCTCGCCGCAAGGGCGTTACTTTCTTGCCCCTTCAATCAGCTTCGCTGACAGCTCCCCCTAAAGGTGGAGCCGAGAACCAAAGAACTTTTATTATTTTCATTTCTTAATCTAATATCCACATTTTCAGCACTGCTATCATTTCACGGAAATAATTCATCGGTATTGTGTACCATATTATATCCGTACCCAAATGATTTACCGTAAGTCCTTCCTTTTCGGCATAACAGGAGCCGCGGTAAACGTGATAGGCATTGGTAACAAATACAACCGAAGAGTCAGAGAGACCTCTCTCTTTCATTATTTCGTGAGAATATTTAAAGTTTTCTATGGTTGAGGTTGATTTATCCTCCATAATAATCTTATCCTCGGGTACTCCCCTTTCAATAAGATACCGCTTCATTGCAAGTGCTTCGGAAATATCCTCCTGAGGACCCTGACCGCCTGAAACAATAATCATCGCATCAGGATTTATCTCGTGATATTCGTACGCCTTATCGAGCCTTTTGGCAAGACCTACGCTCACTCTTTCACCTCTTATTCCGCAGCCTAAAACAATTACCGTCTCTTCGGTATAGGTTGCATTATCTCTTTCACCGTAAAAAGCAAGAAATGAACCGAAGCACGTAACAACCGCAAGCATAAGACCGACTAAAGCATGTAACGCCGTTTTACCTCTGAGCTTTTCGAAAAATATGCCGTAGCTCAGAAGCACAATTCCGAATACCGCCACAAGAAGTATGCCCAAGTTAAAATTTGAAATTGTTATTGTAAAAAGCGCATTGCCCGTAAAGAGTGCGCCTATTATAATTGCAGATATTCTTATCGCTTTTCTCATCTTGTTGCTCCTTTCGGTTTATCTGACAGAAGTTTACCATCAGATAAGAGAAAAAAACAATACCGCAGATATAATCTTAAGGAAAACGTAAGAAAAAGTACCCGAAATAAATCGGGTACTTTTTGTTTATTCTTTTGCTCGCCGATCGGGCGTTACTTTCTTGCCCCTTCAGTCAGCTTCGCTGACAGCTCCCCCTAAAGGTGGAGCCGAGTTACCAAAGAACTTTCTTATTTCTTTGATGCGAGGTATTCTTCTCTGCCGAGCTCGTAAAGGTTGTTACCCTCTGAGTCAATGATAACCATAAGAGGCATATCCTCAACATAAAGCTCACGGAGTGCTTCTGCACCGAGGTCTTCATAAGCGATGAGCTTTGCACTCTTGATGCACTTTGCAAGAAGTGCACCTGCGCCGCCGATAGCACCGAAGTACACGCCTGTATACTTCTTCATTGCTTCAACAACCTCGGGAAGTCTTGCACCCTTACCGATCATACCTCTTGCGCCTACACTCATCATTGTGGGAGCATAAGCATCCATACGACCGCTTGTTGTGGGGCCTGCTGAACCGATAACTGTACCGGGCTTAGCGGGTGTGGGGCCTACGTAGTAGATAGTTGCATTCATAGGATCAATGGGAAGCTGCTCGCCTGCTGCAAGTGCTTCGCACATTCTCTTGTGACCTGCGTCTCTTGAGGTGTAGATGATACCTGTGAGAAGTACTCTGTCACCTGCTTTGAGGATCTTAGCAATTTCTTCTGTAAGGGGTAATGTAATTCTCTTTTCCATTTTAGATTACCTCCGACTTATGACGTGTTACGTGGCAGTTGATATTGATTGCACAAGGCATACCTGCGATGTGTGTGGGAAGAGTTTCGATGTTAAGACCGATTGCTGTTGTCTTACCGCCGAAGCCCTGAGGACCGATGCCGAGCTCGTTGATCTTCTGGAGCATTTCCTTTTCAAGGTCTGCATAGAAGGGATCGGGATGCTCTGAATCAATGGGTCTCATAAGCGCCTTCTTAGCAAGAAGAGCAGCCTTATCAAAGGTACCGCCGATACCTACGCCGACAACGATGGGAGGACAGGGGTTGGGACCTGCAGTTTCAACTGCTTCGATGATGAAATCCTTGATGCCCTGAAGACCTGCTGAAGGCTTGAACATACGGATCTGGCTCATATTCTCACTGCCGAAGCCCTTGGGGCCGATAGTAACCTTAACCTTGTCACCGGGTACGATTTCTGTGTAAAGCATTGCGGGAGTATTGTCGCCGGTGTTACCGCGTCTTACGGGGTCACCGACAACGCTCTTACGAAGATAGCCGTTTGTGTAGCCTCTTCTTACACCCTCGTCAACAGCCTCGGCGAGGTTGCCGCCTACAAGGTGTACATCCTGACCGATCTCAAGGAATACGCAAGCCATACCTGTATCCTGACAGATAGGTACGTTTTCGTTATCTGCGATTTCAAAGTTTTCGATAATATCATCAAGGATACCCTGAGCAATCTTGCCGTCTTCACAAGCACGGCAGTTCTTGATTGCACACTTAACGTCACCGGGAAGGTGGCAGTTAGCTTCGATGCAGAGCTTTTCAACTACATCGGTAATTGTCTGAACGTTAATTTCACGCATTATACTGTTCTCCTTATATGTGTATTCTTATCTCTCGTGTCTTGCGTACTTGGGAAGAAGTAAGGGTGAGGTCTTGCCTGTGTTGAGACCTGCTGCTTCGAGCTCCTTAGCATAAGCTTCAACGTGGTCAATATTCATTTCACCGATTACTGTTTCCTTACTCTTAGCAGCTGCAGCCTTACCTGCATTTCTGCCGAATACGATAATATCAAGAAGTGAGTTACCCATAAGTCTGTTTCTGCCGTGGATGCCGCCTACTGCTTCACCGGCAACAAGAAGGTTGGGAATAGCCTTTGTAAAGCCTTCGCCGCCGATTTCAAGACCGCCGTTCTGATAGTGAAGTGTGGGATAAACAAGGATGGGTTCCTTTCTCATATCAATGCCGTAGTTAAGATACATACGCATCATTGCGGGGATTCTCTTTTCGATTGTGCCTTCACCGCCGAGAATTTCAATCATCGGAGTGTCAAGCCATACACCGCTGCCGAGAGGAGTATCAACGCCCTTACCGTTTGCACACTCACGGATAATAGCTGATGCAGAAACGTCTCTTGTTTCAAGAGGATGAGCGTAAGCCTCACCGTCCTTGTTAACAAGCATCGCACCGAGCGAACGTACCTTTTCAGTTACAAGAGCACCGAAAATCTGTGAGGGATATGCAACACCTGTGGGATGATACTGAATTGTGTCCTGATAAAGAAGAGGAGCACCGATTCTGTAGCCGAGTATAAGACCGTCAGCAGTAGCACCGTAGTGGTTTGATGTGGGGAAGTTCTGATAGTGAAGACGACCTGCACCGCCGGTTGCGATAACAACTGTCTTTGCCTTTGCAACAAGGTAGTCCCCTGTTTCCATATTGAGAAGAACTGCACCTGCAACCTGACCCTTATCATCCTTGATAAGCTCAACTGCTGATGTAAATTCAACAACGGGAATCTTTCTGTTGAGTACCTCATCACGGAGGTTTCTCATAATTTCTGCACCTGAATAGTCCTTGCAGGCGTGCATTCTCTTTCTTGAGGTACCGCCGCCGTGTGTTGTAACCATTCTGCCGTCTTCGTCCTTATCAAACATAACGCCGAGGTCGTTGAGCCACTTGATAGCGTCGGGAGCCTCCATTACAAGACGGCGAAGAAGCTCGGGTCTTGCTGCGAAGTGTCCGCCGCCGAAAGCATCAAGATAGTGCTGTACGGGAGAGTCGTTTTCCTTATCAGCTGCCTGGATACCGCCTTCTGCCATCATTGTGTTGGCATCACCGATACGCAGCTTTGTTACGATAACAACATCTGCACCTGCTTCGTTTGCTTCGATAGCAGCAGAGCAGCCTGCACCGCCTGCACCGATAACAAGCACGTCACAGTCATAGTCAATCTTTGTGATGTCAACCTTTTCTGTGAGAAGAACCGAATTTGAATGGAGAAGCTCTGTAAGCTCCTTGGGAGCCTTTTCGCCCTTATTGGGACCGACCTTGATTTCTGCAAAGCCGTCTGCTCTGTAGTCAGGATGGTAAGTCTTGAGAAGCTCTTCCTTTTCCTCAGCAGTCATTCTGCGGGGCTCGGTCTTCATTCTTTCTTCTCTTGTAGCCTCAACTTTTTTAATTGATTCATACATTTCTGCTGTAAACATTGACTTTCCCTCCTTATTTCTCAATTTCTCTTGTGTTGTAAAGCTCTTTCATCTCTGTGATGGGCTTTTGCATAATCTTTTCAATCATATCATCGTAAGCACCCTTACGGATCTCCTCAACTCTTGCAACAAGGTGCGCAGTTTCGGGAGCGATGTATTTACCTACGAGACGTCTTGCAAGAAGACCGACCATGGGATGTGAAATTTCAGCGGGACATCTTACGCTGCAGCAGCCGCAGGCAACGCAGTCGAAGGATTCCTCAGCACACTTTTCCAATTCGCCTCTCTGAGCGTATGCGATATACTGCATTACGTTGAGATCCTGAGTGCAGGCGTTTGTGCAGGCGTTACAGCCGATACAGCTGTAGATTTCGGGATAAAGCTCCATCATAATCTGCTGAGTGGGCTTTATATCATTGATTGAATAAGTTCTCTTATCTGTGGGGAAGAAGGGAATTGATGCTACATACATTCCGTCCTCAACCTGCTTCTGACAAGCAAGGCAGGTCTTAAGGGTGTTGTCGCCCTTGATTCTGTAAATTGTTGCGCAGGCACCGCAGAAGCCGTGACGGCAGCCGCAGCCTCTTGCAAGAGTATAGCCTGCATATTCCATAGCGGTCATAATTGTAAGATCGCCGGGAACTTCATATTTCTTACCGTAGAAAAATACGTTAACCATATTACTCATTATAATCAGTCCTTTCTCAAATCAATATTCATTGGGAAGCTCGTCAACCTCGTCGCAACGGAATACGGGGCCGTCTTTACATACGTATTTGGGGCCGATGTTACATCTGCCGCATTTACCCACACCGCACTTCATACGAAGCTCAAGAGTGGTATATGCCTGCTCCTTTGAAAAGCCCATTTCCGTTAAAGCACCGAGTACGAACTTAATCATTATCGGAGGACCGCAAACGAGTACGGTTTTATCTGTTTTAAGGTCAAGCTCACTGAGGTATGAGGGTACAAAGCCTACATGGCCGTCCCAACCGTCCTGAGGTCTGTCGATGGTAAGGTATACATTGGTATCCTTAGCCTTCATCCATACCTCCTGGATTTCCTTGAGCTGAACAAGATCGTCGGCTGAACGTGAGCCGTATACGATATCAACCGTTCCGTAATCATCACGGTTGTCAAGAACGTAGTTGATAACACTGCGAAGGGGCGCAAGACCGATCCCGCCTGCAACGAAGAGGAGGTTCTTGCCCTTAAGAGCAGTATCAACGGGAAAGCTGTTGCCGTAGGGACCCCTTACCATAATCTCATCACCGACCTGAAGATCGTGAAGATAATCGGTAAGCACGCCGCATTTCTTGATTGAAAATTCCTGATATTCCTTATTTGTTGGTGAGGATGTTATTGAGAACATCGCTTCGCCTACACCGGGAACAGATACCATTGCGCACTGACCGGGCTTATGCTCAAAAAGCTTACCGCCCTCAGGAGCGTTCACTCTGAAGGTTTTTACATCGGGAGTTTCCTTACGGATGTCTGTGATAACGCCTATCATAGGCACAAGTGTATCTAAATTATAATGCTGATGGCAGGTACATTCGCTCATTCTCAGTCAACCTCCTTACTGAAAGCCTTGATAACCTTGATAATATTGGTTGATGCGGGACACTTGTCAACACATCTGCCGCAGCCTACGCAGGAATACATTCCGTCGTTATTTGCCGGGAAGTAAACAAGCTTATGCATAAACCTCTGACGGAAACGCTGCATCTGACTTGTTCTGTTGTTGCCGTGAGCCATCATCGTAAAGTCTGAATACATACATGAGTCCCAGCAACGGTACTTCTGAACACCGTTACCCGTATCGTAGTCCTTAAGGTCATAGCATTGGCAGGTGGGACAAATAAAGGTACACGTACCGCAGGCAAGGCAGGGCTTGTAAATTTCCTTCCATATTTCGGAGCCGAAGCGTTTCTCTGTTTCTTCTCCGCCCCAGCCCTTGAGTGAAAGGTCTGCATAGGGAAGCTTCTTGAGAATGGCCTTTATGCTTTCCTTTTCGGCTGAGATTTCTTCTTCGTTTGCTTCTTCAAGAAGCGAAGCGCAGTCGGAAACAAGTCTTTCGCCCTTTTCTGTGTTGGCATTCATATAAAGGTAGTCGCCGCTGAACATAGCGGTTACGTCACCCTTTGCATCGGCAGGGTCAACACCGAAGGCAGTACAGAAACAGCTTTCCTCAGGTTCGTTGCAGCAAAGAGCTACGGTCGTTCCGTGGTCTCTTCTTGCCTTATAGAAGGTATCAACCGGTTCTGAAAGGAAAACTCTGTCAAGCACCTCTATGCCCTTGATGTCGCATGCCTTTATTCCGAAAACAACAAATTCTTCCTTCTGAAGCTCAGTCTGGTTTATTCTGAACTTACCGTCAACCGTTTTTACACTGTAAAGAGTTTCACTCTGAGGGAAATAAAGCTCCTTTGCGCTCTTGACTGTCTTTAAGGTGTCAAGATCGACCTCTGTTTCCTCTGTAAAGATTTCATAGTTTGTCTGGCCTGCTTTTTTAGCAGGAATATAAAGTCGCTTTGCGGCGGAAATAAGGCTGTAAAGCTCGCCGAGTTTTTCTCTTTTAATCTTTACCATTGTCTTATCTCCTTTCCGATGCTTCCATATCGTCGAGTGTGTAGTCGGTAAGAGGACATCTTGCATCGATATCCGCACCGGCTGTGAACTCGCCGTAGTATTCATTTATATCCTTGATGAACTTTCTGTTGAAAAGGTGAAGAGGAATACCCTGGGGGCATACTCTTGAGCATTCACCGCAGTCTGTGCATCTGCCCGCAACGTGGAAGGCGCGGATAATATGGAACATACTCTCATTGAAGGGGTCAACATTAGCCTTCTGCTCACTGTCGAACTTATTTGAGTCAAATACGCACTTTCTGCAGGAGCAGGCGGGACAAACGTTACGGCAGGCGTTACATCTGATGCACTTTGAAAGCTCTCTCTGAAAATATGCGAATTTCTCTTCGGGAGTAAGTCCCTCGATGATATCAACATCTGTGAAGCGGTCACCGTCAAGAGTGTCGGCGCTTTCAAGAAGAAGCTCATCGTAAATCATATGGTCCTTGCCCTTACATACGTGGCATCTTTCAAGCATTGCATCCTTATAGGCGATTTTCTTTTCGCCGTAAAGGGTTTCAACCGTAAGCTCGTCACACTTGCCGTCGATTTCAGCACCCTTGATATCTGTGATACCCTTGATGCCCTTCTTTTTTATTTCTTCAACGCTGAGTTTGCCCTTACAGCCTACACCGATGATGTATGCCTTCACACGAAGCACTCTGTGCTCCTTTAAAAGCTGATTGAAGGAATAGGTGTCGCAGGGTTTAAGGAGAATTGCTGTTACGCCATCAAGGTTTGAGCCCTTGATCATATACTTTGAAAGGTTTGCACCGCAGAAGCCGTCATATACGAAATTCTCGAGGGAATCGGGAGTTTCAAAATATGCAGGCTCCGGATTGAAGGAGAAGTCACCCTTCTTCCAGCCAAGTACGCGGTCAATCTTACCTTCGGCAAAAAGCTCTTTTAAACGGGAAATTATTACTTGCATCTCAAATCCCCCAATCTTACGTTTTTGCCGAGACCTCTTACTGTCTCAACAAAGTCATTCATAGTCTGTGAGAACTTCACACCCTCAGCGGCACTTACCCATTCAACACGGGTTCTGCCTCTTTCGATGCCCACATAATCGAGCATTGAGAAAAGGAGTGTCATTCTTCTTCTTGCATAGTAGTTACCTGTGCTGTAATGGCAGTCACCGGGATGACAGCCGCAGATGATAACGCCGTCTGCACCCTTTTCAAAGGCACGCAGGATAAACATGGGGTTAACTCTGCATGAGCAGGGTACGCGGATAATCTTAACGTCGGCGGGATATGCGAGTCTGCTGCTGCCTGCAAGGTCAGCACCTGCGTAGGAGCACCAGTTGCAGCAGAATGCAACTATTTTAGGTCTGAATTCTTCATTTATCGACATATAGCATCCACCTCCGCAATAATCTGTCTGTTTGAGAAGCCCTGAAGGTCCATAACGCCTGAGGGGCAGGCAACGGTACAAGCACCGCAGCCCTGACAAAGAGCACTGTTGACAACAGCAACTCTGTGTGTCTTTCTGATACCGTGGTCATTGATAAGCTTATCCTCATAAGAGATAGCACCGTAGGGACATACGTTTGCGCAGGCTGAGCAGCCATTACAAAGAAGCTCGTCAGGCTTTGCAGTGCAGGGGTTGGTCATAAGCTTATCCTTGGCAAGAAGACCTACAACCTTGATTGCGGCGGCGCCTGCCTGAGATACGGTCTCGGGAATATCCTTGGGTCCCTGACATACACCTGAGAGGAATACACCTGCTGTGGGTGACTCAACGGGACGAAGCTTAGGATGAGCCTCTGTAAGGAAGTTGTTTGTATCAATACTTGCAGTGAGCATTGTTGCAATCTGTCTTACCGAGGGGTTGGGCTCAATAGCGGCAGCAAGTACGACCATATCGGCACTTACCTTAAGCTGCTTGTTTTCGAGAAGGTCCACACCGTGAACAGTAAGTGTGCCGTCAGGCTCGGGAGTAACCTTGCCTACCTGACCCTTGACGTAGTTTACACCGTATTCTTCAACGGCTCTCCTGTAGAATTCGTCGAAGTTTTTACCCGGGGTACGTACGTCAATATAGAAAACCGTAACGTTCACATCGGGGTATTTATCTCTGATGAGCATTGCGTGCTTTGCAGTGTACATACAACAGATTTTTGAGCAGTAGGGCTTGCCCTTGCTTTCATCACAGCGGGAGCCTACGCACTGAATGAATACGATTTCCTTGGGATGCTTACCGTCGGAAAGACGCTCGAGATGTCCCTTTGTGGGGCCTGCGGCGTTCATAATTCTTTCAAGCTCAAGGGAGGTTATAACGTCCTTTGACTGACTGTATGCATACTCGTCAAGATTATCAAGCTTTATAACCTCAAAGCCTGTTGCAACAACGATTGCACCGTACTTCTGGGTGATAACCTCATCCTTCTGCTTATAATCGATTGCTCCTGCCTGACAGAATTTCTCGCAGACACCGCATTTGCCGGTTTTGAGCTTTGTGCACTGTGTGGGGTCAATTACGGGTACGTTGGGAATAGCCTGAGCAAAGGGAGTGTAAATAGCGGGACGGTTGTTGAGTCCGCTGTTGAATTCGCTCAGTGCCTTCTTGCTGGGGCACTTTTCCATACAGACACCGCAGCCCGTACATTTATCCATATTGACATATCTTGCCTTCTTGCGGATATCAACTGTGAAGTCGCCTACGAAGCCTGATACCTTTTCAACCTCACTGTAGGTGTAAAGGGTAATCTTTTCGTGAGCTGCCGCATCAACCATCTTCGGTGTAAGAATACAAGCCGAGCAGTCGAGTGTGGGGAAGGTTTTATCAAGCTGAGCCATCTTACCGCCGATTGAGGGAGTCTTTTCAACAATGTCTACCTCGTAGCCTGCATCTGCAATATCGAGTGCAGTCTGTATACCGGCGATACCGCCGCCGATAACGAGTGCTCTTTTTGTAACACGGCTTTCACCTGCAACAAGTGAGGTATTGAGGTTAACCTTTGCGATTGCGGCTCTTGTGAGGATAACCGCCTTTTCGGTACCCTCTGCAATATCCTTATGAATCCAGGAGCACTGCTCACGGATGTTTGCGATTTCAACCATATAGGGGTTGATGCCTGCTTTTTCGGCACACTTTCTGAAGGTTGCCTCGTGCATTCTCGGTGAGCAGGAGCAGACTACGATACCCTGAAGGTTCTTTTCCTTGATAGCGGCGGCAATCTTTTCCTGACCTGCCTCGGAACACATATACTGATATTCTTCTGCGTGGATAACGCCCGGCTCCAGCCTTGCCATTTCCACAACCTTTTTAACGTCAACCGTTGCCGCAATATTACTGCCGCAATGGCAGACAAATACGCCTATACCGTGCATTATCTCACCTCCTGAATTTTCTGAATGCACTTACGAGAAGCTGCTGAGGTAAATCCTCGTCAATAAGCTCGGGGATCTCGTTAGCTGAAAGGTAGTTACCGCCCTTCTGTCTTACTGCAATCTGTCTTGCGGCGTCAACGATCTTACCGGGCTTCACGTCACGGGGACATCTTTCAACGCAGGCAAAGCAGGAAAGACATACCCAGAGAGATTCACACTTTGCAAGAGACTCAACGTCCTCGTTTATAACATACGAAACAAACTGATGGGGCTTTATATCCATCTTTTCAAAGGCGGGGCATGAAGCGGAGCATTTTCCGCATTTCATACACTTGAGAGGATTTGTGCCGCTGATTTCCTTTACCATAGCGGCCTGATTTTTCTTTGCGGTACTCATCTCGCATCAACCTCCTCTTTAACTCCGAGAGCCTCAGCAAGGATCTCGGTAAAGTAAATTACGGGAAGCTCACTGTCGGAGTTCTTTGTAAGGTTATACTGACAAAGGGGGCAGGCAGTCACAAGCATTTCTGCGCCGAAGCCGTCCGCACTTGTCATAATATTGTTGCACATATTCTCTGAAAGCTCCTTGGCCTTAAGGGAGATGTATCCGCCGCAGCATTCGTTACGGTAGGGATATACAACAGCCTCTGCACCGAGAGCACGGATGAACTCCTCAATGATTGTGGGATTTTCGGGATTGTCAAATGCGAGAATCTCAGAAGGTCTTAAAAGAAGGCAGCCGTAATATGCGCCTATCTTCTTGCCCGTAAGAGGCTTCACAACCTTTTCCTTAAGCTTGTCAAATCCGATTTCGTCTCTGAGAAGCTCTAAGAAGTGAAGCACCTTTGTTTCACCGAGATAGGGTTCATCAAATTTAAGATAGTTATTTGCTCTTGTTCTGATGTCCTCAACATTCTTCATATCGTCATTTACTCTTTTTATAACGTGATGGCAGGCAGAGCAAAGAGTAACAAGCTCCTGACCCTTTTCCTTCGCCTCGTTGAGAGCTCTTACGGAAGAAAGCTTCGTGGCAATTTCATCGCTTGAAAGCGGATAAACACCGCCGCAGCACTGCCAGTTTTCGATTTCTTCCAATTCGATACCGAGTACCTTAGCGGAAGCTCTCATATAATCATCAAGCTTCTTTGCCTTGGTACGTAAGGTACAACCCGGATAATAACTGTACTTCATACATCTATAACCCTTTCTTATAAAATTACATTTTGAAGCCGCACCTTTTCCGTCACTCCCAACCATAGGACAGGGGTACAAAAAGGCACAGTAACCTATCCTGAGAATTATAACATTTTACGACAGAAAATTCAATACGGAAAAGCTCTGTTTTCCGTGTAAATTTAGCCAAAAACAGAAGCTTTTTTTGTGCAGTATACCCGCACTATATCAGGGAAAGTATTGTGATATATCAGAGATGATATAGTCGAGTGGAAAAGTAGGATTTTATCGGAATCAAGGCAAAAAATATCCCTCTGCCTGACAGCAAAGGGATATATACATAATTGAAGTTTATCAGTCGTCGTTACCTGCGCCTGCTTTGACCATAATTTCTGAAAGAGCGGCCATTTCTTCCTCTTCCTTCTTACCGATGTTGTAGATAAATGCCATTGAAAGGAAGGCAATAACAGAAGCTATCATAAGCACGAGAATGTAAAGCTTTACGATACCGTTACCGATACCCTCGGGCTGTACTGCATTTTCACCTTCAACGAAGCCGACTGCCATAAGACCGATAGATACAACTGCCTGACCGATACCCTGAGCAAACTTACGGAAGAATGAATAAATCGCGTAGAGAGAGCCCTCCTCACTCTTACCTGTCTTCTGATAGCTGAGAGCGATACAGTCAGCAACAAGTGCCCATACTGAAATCTGGAATACAGCATTACCGACATTGAGTGCAAGAAGAATTGCGATATAAAGAGCCATATTGAGCATACCCTTGGGGATAAGCACAAAGGTAAGGAGAAGACCTGCAACGCCGCCGATGGAGCTTACAAGCATTGTGAATGCAAGAAGCTTCTTCTTACCGAATTTTGCGGTAAGCTTACCGATAAGGGGCATTATGACAATCATAGGAGCATAGCTGACAACAAGTGCAAGCTTAACCTTTGATACATCCATAAAGAAGTACTGGAAAACAAGGTTGTTGAGTGACATTGTTGAGTTGAAAAGAGCTACACAGGCAAGTGTTGCGATTGTAAGACCAACCATTGCACGGTTTGTGAAGAAGGTCTTGAGTGATGAGAAGATAGCCTTTGCACCCATTACATTATTGCTTTCGTCACGGTGTACTCTTTCCTTAACAAGCTTTGTTGTTGCAAAGAGAATGAAGAATGCAACAATTGAGAATACAACAGCAACAGGGAGAAGCTTTTCACCTAAAAGCACCTGCTCGGGCTTACCTGTAGAAACATCGATAACCTTATTTCCGAGGTCGTCGAGCTTGTCAGTATAAACGATATCGGGAAGAATCATCATAATGATAACTGCAGGAAGAGCTGCACCGATTGAACGGAAGGTTGAAAGATCCTGTCTTTCGTTGGGCTTGTCTGTGATAACACTATGGAGTGAACCGTAGGGTACGTTTACCATAGTGTATGCAATTGACCAGAGGCAATAGGAAACAAGGCACCATGCTATCTTACCCACGTCGCTGAAGCCCTTGACGGGTGCGAATACTGCAACGGTAAGTACTGTCATAATAAGACCGCCTGCAACAATCCAGGGCATATACTTACTCTTCTTACTAAGTCTCTTTGTGTCAACGAGGTTACCGATGATAATATCGTTGATAGCGTCAAAAAGCTTTGAAACAATGATAATCCACCAATAGTGAGCATTGTCAAGACCTATATACTGAACATAATAAAGCTGCATATAGGTTGAGATAAGCTGAAAGGTAAAGCCACAGCCCATGTCACCGAGAGCATAACCTATTTTATCTCCCCAGCCAAAGGGTCTTACTGCACCTGCGGGTGCATTTGTTTTTTTACTCATTTTTCGTTTTCTCCTTGAATGTTTTTATTTCGGTTGCTCTCCCCCGTAAGAGAGAGCAACAAATTTACGTTTCAAATCACGGACCGTCGGGGACGCCGGTCCCTACAACAGATAAATATATTTTTATCAATAGCGTACGAGCGCCAACCTTAATTCTTATGAATTTGACCCCGTGCGTAACTACTGACTACCGGCTACTGACTACTTATCTCTGTACTCTGCCTGAGCCATCGCCGCCTGCAAGCTTTTCAACCTCAGATACGCTTACACGGTTATAGTCGCCCTCGATGGAGTGCTTGAGAGCTGATGCTGCAACAGCAAACTCGATTGCTGACTGAGTATCCTTACCGTTGAGAAGAGCATAGATAAGTCCGCCGCCAAAGCTGTCACCGCCGCCTACACGGTCAACGATGTGAAGGTGGTATTCCTTTGAGAAGCAGTAGTTTTCACCGTCGTAAAGCATACCTGCCCAATCGTTATCTGAAGCGGAAATTGAGGAACGAAGTGTAATTGCTACCTTTTCAAAGCCGAAGGTATCCTTAAGCTGCTTCGCAACTGACTTGTAGCCTTCCTTATCAAGCTTACCGCCGTAAATATCGGTGTTTTCAGCCTCAATACCGAATACGTCCTTTGCATCCTCTTCATTAGAAATGCATACGTCAACGTACTTACAAAGCTCTGTCATAGCCTCACGAGCCTGAGCCCTTGTCCAGAGCTTACCTCTGTAGTTAAGGTCGCAAGAAATCTTTACACCCTTTGCCTTTGCTGCCTTACATGCATCAAGACAGATGTTTACAAGGTCGCCGCCGATAGCGGGAGTGATACCTGTGAAGTGGAACCAATCAGCACCCTCGAAGATTTTATCCCAGTCGAAATCCTCTCTCTTTGCAAGCTGGATTGCGGAATAAGCTCTGTCATAGATACAAACTGAGCCACGCTGTGATGCGCCCTTTTCAAGATAGTAGATACCTACTCTTTCACCGCCGCGTACGATGTCCTTTGTATCAACACCGAGAGCACGGAGTGAATTGATAGCTGCCTGACCGATTGCGTGGGAGGGAAGCTTTGTTACATATGAAGCATCCATACCGTAATTTGCAAGGGAAACTGCAACATTTGCTTCACCTCCGCCGAAGGTAGCCTGCATTGTGTCATTCTGGAAAAATCTGTAATATCCCTCGGGTGCAAGACG
>JAZULG010000117.1:0-7878 GCA_045603005.1 Acutalibacteraceae bacterium | reverse complement strand
CCCGTTTTATCGTATTCCTCAATCGCCTTGTAAACATTTCTGTAGGGCCTGAGCATTATACTGTAAACTGCAAAGAACAAAAGCGCAAGAGCGGCAAGACCGATAATAAACTCAATAAAGATAAACCTTACCAACACACGTACGTCTGTAAGATAATCTCTGAGAAGATAAACCGAGGACTTGACAACATAAGGTCTTCCCTGATATTCAAACGGCGTTTGCACCTTTACGTCAAGCGCTGACCATATTCTGCCTACAGACCTTGCCACCACATCATTATCTTCGTTTTCTATAACTATAACAATATCCTGATACTGCTCTACAATCTCGTTCCAGCCTTCTATGCTTTCCTCTTCGATAAGCTTTAAAACTATTTCTGCATTGTAGCTCTGAAGAATCTGCTTGTCATTGTATGCCGCATCCGCAACGGTTCGGGTCACATAGGCGTTATAGGAAAAGGCGAAAGCAACAACAACACTCAGTATTATGAAAAAAGCTGCAAGGTTGGACCTTTTTGAACCCATATTTTCCCTCTCCTTCTTTTTAATTATGCGTTTTTAATGAATTTGTAGCCTACGCCCCAAACTGTTTTTATATACTGATTTTCAGGATCTATTTTATCTCTGATGTTTTTGATATTTACCGCTACAGTACCGATATCCCCAAATTCAGTATCCCATACGTGGCTGAAAATCTGCTCTCTCGTAAGAACCTTGCCTGCATTTTCCATAAGATACTGTATAAGCTGAAACTCTCTTGTAGAAAAGGGAATAACCTTGCCCTTGCGAAAAACCTCTAAGGTATTTGTATTGATTTCAATTTCACCTACACGGATAATACCCTTTTCCGCCTCGCGGTTAGCTCTTTTTTCCCTTCTGAGATGAGCCTTTACCCTCGCAACAAATTCCTCAACAACAAAGGGCTTCGAAATATAGTCATCGGCACCGCTTTCAAGACCGAATATCGCATCTCCCGCTTCACTTTTTGCCGAAACAAAAATTATAGGACAGTCCACCGTATTTCTTATAAAACGGCACAGTCTTATTCCGGAAATGTCAGGCATCATAATATCAAGGGTTATCAGTGATATATCCTTCTCATTTTCAGTTATGTAATCATAGGCACTCTTTCCGTCATTTTTTACTACGGTTTCAAAGCCTTCATCCTCCAGTACGTCGGATATAAGCTGAGATATAGATATATCGTCATCAACAATAAGAATTTTCCCCATATCGGTCACCTTTCCTAATCATATAAGTTACAACATAATATAATAATATACCGTTTTGAAAAAATAAAGAGCTTTACTGTTAATTTATCAAATTTAATAATAAAATTTCCTGTTTTTTCTTCAAAAAGCATAAAATTAAGAAAGTCTTAAGGAATAAAGGATAAAAAAATGATATAATGTAAAAAAATAAGGAAGTGATATAAATGAAAATTCTTGTTGTTGACGATGAAAAGGAAATAGCAGAACTTGTCTGCCATTGTCTGAATACAGAAGGCCTTGAAACGGTAATCTGCAATAACGGAACCGAGGCTCTTGATAAAATATGTTCCGAAGAATTTGATCTTGCAATACTTGACATAATGCTTCCGGACACTGACGGTCTTACACTGTGCGCCGAAATAAGAAAAAGATATAAATATCCGGTTATAATGCTTACGGCTAAGACCGCATTCAGCGACAGAATTTCGGGGCTTTCTCTCGGTGCGGATGACTATGTTACCAAGCCTTTTAATCCTCCTGAGCTTGTAGCCAGAGCAAAGGCTCAGCTCAGGCGCTATAAGCAATACAATGACACCCCCTCTTCAGAGGGAACAATAGAGATAGCAGGTCTCGTAATAAACAATCTCAAACGAACCTGCTCTCTTTACGGTGAGGCTCTTAATCTTACTCCCACCGAATTCGGCATACTGTGGTTGCTTTGCGAAAACGCCGGTAAGGTTATTTCCACAGAAGATATTTTCGAAAGAGTCTGGGGAGAAAAATATCTTGACAGCAACAACACTGTTATGGTACATATAAGAAGACTCAGAGATAAAATGCACGAAAGACCGAAAAATCCCAAGTTTATCAAAACAGTGTGGGGAGTTGGATACAAAATTGAAAAGGAATAAAAAATCGGTGCTCCGTACCGAAAAAAGCATTATCCGCATAACGGTACGCAGCTTCATAATTAAAAATATCATTATGGCAACCGCTATTCTGGCTGCCTATGTAACTGTTTTTCTTCTTATGCTCAGGTTTCCCGCAGTAAATGTTTTCGTCAAACGTATATATTTCGACGGCATTGCAGTACTACTGGGGGTTTTTCTCAACGATACCGCCATCGACTTCATCTATGAGCACAGCTTATGCCTTTATCTTATCTGCTGCTTTACAGGCTTTACGATTATATGCATCCTGCAGTCCCTTTCGACTCTTATCAATTTCAATAAGACCTACAGAAGCCTTGACACCTTCACCGATACCGAGCGGGATATCGATGCCTTTCCGAGAAGCCACAGCAGTGTTGAAATAAGGCTCAAGGATATAAAGCTCGAGGTTGCGGAAAGCAGAAGCCGTGCCGCTGAAGCTGAAAGCAAGAAAAATGACCTTGTTATGTATCTTGCCCATGACCTTAAAACCCCTCTTACCTCGGTTATAGGCTATCTCACCCTGCTTGATGAAGCTCCTGAGCTGACAAAAGAGCAAAGAGCAAAATTCACGGGAATTGCCCTCGATAAGGCTTACCGTCTTGAGCAGCTCATAAACGAATTTTTCGAAATAACACGCTTCAACATTCACTCGGTAACACTCGAAAAAAACCGTATAGATATCGGAATGCTTCTTCATCAGCTTGCTGAAGAGTTTTATCCTATGTGCAGTGAAAAGGGATTAAGGCTCAATATCGCAGTTAAGCAAAAAATACTCATCTTTGCCGATGCGGACAAGCTTGCCCGCATCTTCGGAAATCTGATAAAAAACGCCATAGCCTACAGCTACACAGACTCGGATATTCTTATCGGAGCAAAGATCATCAACGAACACCTTGTAATAAAATTCCGCAACCGCTGCGACCCGATCCCCGAGGAAAAGCTCAGCCGCCTTTTTGAAAAATTCTACCGCGTTGATTCGGCAAGAGTTTCCAAAAGCGGAGGCTCAGGTCTCGGTCTCGCCATAGCTAAGCAGCTCACAGAGCTTCACGGCGGTACTATAACGGCTTCAAGCAACGATACATACACCGAATTTACGGTTATACTGCCCTATATTCCCTACCCCGACGAATCTGCCACCGAGGCAGAGGATTGCACTTGACAAAAAGGTGGGCAAAAAGATATAATCTTACGGTAATTTCATTCACCGAGGAGATAACAGATGGAAAAAATTATGGTCGGTATGAGCGGCGGCGTGGACAGTGCCGTTTCCGCTTATCTGCTGAAAAAGGAAGGCCTTGAGGTTGCCGGTGTAAACTGCTCATTTTTCAAGCCCTCCGACGTATTTATCGAAAAAGAAAGTACCGACGCCGCAGATGCAAAAAACACTGCGGATATGCTCGGCATACCTTTTTTTACACTTTTTCTCGGTGATAAATTCAAAAAATATGTAATTGAGGACTTCATAAACGCCTACCGTGAGGGTGCAACGCCAAACCCCTGTATAAGCTGCAATAAGCATCTTAAATTCGGCGAGCTTCTTTCCTTTGCAGAGTCTCAGGGCTACGAGGGTATTGCTACGGGACACTATGCCCGCATCGAAAGGCAGGGCGAAAGATATTTTCTCAGAAAAGGTGCCTACAAAGAAAAAGACCAGAGCTATGTGCTCTGGTGCCTTACTCAGAAGCAGCTTTCCCGCACCCGCTTCCCCTTGGGAGAATACTCAAAGGAGCAGGTCAGAGAAATTGCCGACAGCATCAATTTTTCCACTGCAAGAAAGCAGGACAGTCAGGATATATGCTTCATTCCCGACGGCGACTACGCAGCTTTTATAGAAAAGTACTCGGGGCTCACCTTCCCCGAGGGCGATTTTGTCACAGCCGACGGCAGAAAACTCGGAACTCACAAGGGTATTATCCGCTACACCGTCGGTCAGCGCAAGGGTCTCGGTCTTGCTCTTCCCGCCCCGATGTACGTAAAGGAAAAGGATGTGGAGAACAACCGTGTAATTCTCTGTGACAACAATACTCTTTTCACAAGGGAGCTTACAGCGAAGAATATAAATTTCATACCCTTTGATAAGCCTGAGGGCGAGCTTCGCGTCAAGGCAAAGGTACGCTACAAGCACGAGGAACAATGGGCAACGGTAAGCCTCATTGACGAAAACCGCTTCCGTCTTATTTTTGATGAGCCTCAGCGAGCCATCGCAAAAGGGCAGTCGGTTGTGCTTTACGACGGCGACTACGTTGTCGGCGGAGGTATAATAGAATGATAGAAATTCTTTACAAAGACAGCGATATCGTCGTATGCGTAAAGGAAAGAGGACTTCTTTCCCAATATGACGAAAAGAAGCCCGATATGATAACCGCCCTTAAGGAAATCTGCGGCTGTGAGGTTTATCCCGTACACCGCCTTGATAAGGAGGTCGGCGGAGTTATGGTCTACGCCCTTACGCAAAAAAGCGCCGCTGCACTCTCCTCTCAGGTGGCAGACAGAAGCTTCTGTAAGCAGTATATAGCCCTCATTCACGGTATACCTGAAGAAAAAAGAGGTACGATGGAGGACCTGCTTTATTTTGACAAAAGCAAAAACAAATCCTTCACCGTAAAAAAAGAACGCCGCGGTGTTAAAAAGGCTATCCTCGATTATGAGGTTATCGGCGAGCAGGATAGCTGTTCTCTTGTGAGGGTAACCCTTCACACCGGCAGAACTCATCAGATAAGAGTACAGTTTGCTTCAAGAAAAATGCCTCTCGTCGGTGACAGACGCTACGGTGCAAGAGATGATGCCGACTTTATTCATCTCTGGTCTGAAAAAACAGAATTTAATCATCCCGTTACGGGAGAAAGAATTACCTTCATAAAAGCGCAGGATTTTTAATCCTGCGCTTTTAATAAAAAGAGAGGACCGTAATTTCTACGGTCCTTTGCATAAGACTATTTATAAAGTAACAAAAACTTTCAAATATAAATTATGCTTCTTCTTCCTCTTTCATCTTTGCAAAGCAATCGCTGCAGTATACATCTCTGCCTTCTGTGGGCTTGAAGGGAACCTTTGCTTCAGCACCGCATTTAGCACATGTTGCGATGAACATTTCACGTGCGGGCTTAGCTGCATTCTTACGTGCGATACGGCAGTCCTTGCAACGCTGGGGCTCATTCTGGAAGCCTTTTTCAGCATAGAATTCCTGTTCGCCTGCAGTAAAGATGAAATCATTTCCGCATTCTTTGCATTTGAGTGTTTTGTCTTCGTACATTGTTTTTTACCTCGCTTAGATTTAATGGCCCGTGTCGGAATTGCACCGACTCTTTGAAAACAACGCTCTGCTTTGAGCTATGGGGCAGATTATATATAAGAACTGAGCTTTTCGCGCAGCTTCTTCCTTGCTCGCTGAAGAGTACTGTCCACCGCCTTGAGTGTTACGCCCAGACGGTCGGCAATTTCTTCATAGCTGTAACCGGTAAGAAATAAGGTAAACACCTTTTTTTCTCTTTCGGTAAGAGATTTTGCAATAACTGTATTTATGTATTCCGCACTATCCTCGGAAGCGAAGCCCTCCTCCGGAGAAGGAGCAGATAAAAGATCGGGATTTTCCTCAATGGAAACGGTAAGATAATAGGGCACACGCTTCTTTGAGGAAAGAGATCTGAGAACACTTATTATCCGGTTACGCATACATCGTGATGCATAGGTTCTGAAGAAACAGTTCTTTTCACCGCTATAGGAATAAACCGCCGCCACAAAAGCAAGCATAGCTTCCTGAATCAGGTCTGCTTTTTCAATTCCGGTATCGGTGAAGGAGGAAGCAATAATCTGAGCGACCTCGGTATACCTCTTTGTAAGGACAGAGAAAGCATCCTCGTTATTTGCTTTGCACAAGCTGACAATTTCCTCATCCTTAAGAAGTAAATAATCCAAAACAGAAAAATACCTTTCATCATTAACATATTATTATGACTATAATATAGTATTTTTTTTCGACTGTCAAGGTAATTTTTATACAAAATGACGAAGACTTTTTTGTAGTATCATACAATAAAAATCCCGCAAACACAACACAAATGCGGTTTGCGGGGTCTTTTTATTATTTTGCGTAATCCACAGCTCTTGTTTCACGGATCATATTAACCTTAATCTGACCGGGATATTCAAGCTCCTGCTCAATCTTTTCAACAATGCTGCGCGCAACGAGAGCCATATCCTCGTCGCTGATAACCTCGGGCTTAACTGCAATTCTGACCTCACGGCCTGCCTGAACTGCATATGCCTTTTCAACACCTGCAAAGGATTCGGAAATCTGCTCAAGTGCTTCAAGACGCTTGATGTAGTTCTGAAGATTTTCTCTTCTTGCACCGGGTCTTGCAGCCGATATAGCATCAGCAGCCTGAACAAGACAAGCGATAATGCTCTGAGGCTCAACATCGCCGTGGTGAGCGTGAATTGCATTGACAACAATATCGTTTTCCTTATACTTCTTGGCATACTCAACACCAAGCTCAATATGTGAGCCCTCCTGCTGATGGTCAACTGCCTTACCGATATCGTGGAGAAGACCTGCACGTCTTGCAAGCTTCACATCAACACCGAGCTCTGCAGCCATAAGGCCGGCAATATAGGAAACCTCAAGTGAATGGTTAAGTACGTTCTGACCGTAGCTGGTACGGTACTTAAGGCGACCGAGAAGCTTGACGAGCTCGTTATGAACACCGTTAACACCTGCATCAATAACGGCTCTTTCACCTGTCTGCTTGATTGTCTGGTCAACCTCACGCTTTGCCTTTTCATGAATCTTCTCAATAAGAGCAGGATGGATTCTTCCGTCAGAAATAAGTCTTTCAAGAGTAATTCTTGCAACCTCTCTGCGTACGGGGTCAAAGCTTGAAAGGGTGATT
The DNA here is from genome assembly GCA_045603005.1 of Acutalibacteraceae bacterium. Taxonomy (GTDB): domain Bacteria; phylum Bacillota; class Clostridia; order Oscillospirales; family Acutalibacteraceae; genus UBA6857. The sequence continues at coordinate 847 of JAZULG010000117.1, read as the reverse complement.
GCCTCAGGTGTGTCGTCAATAATAAGATCTACACCTGTGATTGTTTCGAGAGTTCTGATATTACGTCCCTCTCTGCCGATGATTCGGCCCTTCATTTCATCGTTGGGAAGAGCAACAACTGATACGGTAGCCTCAGATGCGTGGTCAGCGGCACAACGCTGGATAGCTGTTGAAATAACCTCTCTTGCAAGGTTTTCCGATTCCTCACGGACCATTTGCTCGTATTCCATAATCTTGACTGCCTTTTCTCTTTTGAGTGTTTCTTCAAGAGAATTGAGCAAATCAACCTTGGCTTGCTCTTTTGTATAGCCCGATATCTTTTCAAGCATTTCTAACTGACTTCTTTTGATGCTTTCTGCTTCGGAAAGTTGATTTTCTGCCTGCTTGATTTTCTCTTCAAGCACGCTTTCCTTCTTTTCAAGGTTTTCTGTTTTCTTATCAAGGCTTTCTTCCTTCTGAATCATACGTCTTTCCTGACGCTGAACCTCGTTTCTTCTTTCACGAAGCTCCTTTTCAGTTTCGGTTCTGAGCTTGTGTATTTCATCCTTAGCCTCAAGAACAGCCTCACGCTTTTTTGTCTCTGCCTCATTCACCGCCTGATTTACAATACGGGTAGCCTCTTCATTAGCAGAGCCGATCATGGCCTCAGCGGTCTTTTTTCTATGAGCAGAGCCCGAAACAAAGCCTATAACAGCGGCAATAACAGAGCAAACTGCAGCAATCACGATTGCTACAACTAACTTAATTTCCAAAGTAGCAGCACCTCCTTCTTTCTGATTTTCTGCGGTAACATATTTCACGGCATATAGCCCGTAATATCACCTGTGTGTGTCATCAAAAGAATTAC
>JAZULG010000116.1:0-2264 GCA_045603005.1 Acutalibacteraceae bacterium | reverse complement strand
AAAGAGAACTGCCGACGGCAAAAACATCCTCGAGTTATGGAGAGGTCCTACCTGCGCATTCAAGGATATGGCTCTTCAGCTTCTTCCCTATCTTCTCACAACTGCGGCTAAAAAGACCGTTGCCGATAAAACTATCGTAATTCTTGTTGCAACCTCAGGTGACACGGGCAAGGCCGCTCTTGAAGGCTTCAAGGATGTACCCGGCACAAAGATTATGGTCTTCTATCCCAATGACGGCGTAAGCCCCATGCAGAAGCTTCAGATGACCACTCAGGCAGGCGAAAATGTTGCAGTTTGTGCAATCAACGGCAACTTTGACGATGCACAGAACGGCGTAAAGAAGATTTTCACCGACAAGGACGTAGCCGCAAAGCTTGAGGAAAAGGGTATGATGTTCTCATCTGCTAACTCAATCAACTGGGGCAGACTTGTTCCTCAGATTGTATACTACGTTTCAGCCTACTGCGATCTTATCGAAAACGGTACAATCAAAAATGGCGAAGAAATGAACGTTGTTGTTCCCACAGGTAACTTCGGTAATATCCTTGCCGCTTATTATGCAAAGAGAATGGGTGTACCCGTAGGTAAGCTTATCTGTGCTTCAAATGCCAATAACGTACTCACCGATTTCCTCAAAAACGGTGTATACGACAGAAACAGACGCTTCTACACAACCACATCACCCTCAATGGATATTCTTATTTCTTCAAACCTTGAAAGACTTCTCTTCCACCTTGCAGACGAAAACGATGCTACAATCCGTGAGTGGATGGGTCAGCTTTCAAAGGACGGCAAGTACGAAATCTGTGACGGTGTAAAGGCAAAAATTACAGAGCTCTTTGATGCAGGCTGCTGTGACGATGAGGGTACTGCAGAAACAATCAAGGCATACTTTGATAAGGGCTATCTCTGCGATACACACACTGCAGTTGCCGTTAAGGTTTACGATGAGTACGTAAGCGCAACGGGGGATAAGAGAGAAACAGTTATCGCTTCAACCGCTAACCCCTATAAGTTCTCTGCAGCCGTACTCAAGGCAGTCAAGGGCGAAATTCCCGCAGATGCAGACGAATTCGAGCAGGTTGACCTTCTTAAGGAAGCAACAGGTGAGGAATGTCCCGCTCAGCTTGCAACACTCAAGGGCAAGACACCCAGATTTACCGATTGCTGCAACAAGGAAGATATGGTAAATATGGTTTACAATATGCTTGGCATATAAGGAGTGACGTCATTTGTCAATATATGCAATAGGCGACACACACCTTTCCTTCAGTACCGATAAGCCGATGGATATTTTCGGCGGCTGGACGGATTACGTCTACCGCCTTGAAAAGAATTGGCGTGCCGTAATAAAGGATGAGGATACGGTTGTGATTCCCGGTGACATCTCCTGGGCGATGAGTCTTGAGGGAGCCGAAGAGGACTTCCGCTTCCTTCATAATCTGCCGGGCAGAAAAATCATCCTCAAGGGTAATCACGATTATTGGTGGACTACCAAAAAGAAGATGGATACCTTTCTTAAAGAAAAGGGCTTCGACAGTATAGAGCTTCTTCACAACAATGCCTTCAGGGTGGGAGACTTCACAATCTGCGGCTCAAGAGGTTGGTTTTACGATGCTCAGACGGGTCTCGATAAAAAGGTAATCGCAAGAGAAGCGGCAAGAATTGACCGCTCTATAGAAGAGGGCAAAGGAATGGGCGGTGAGCTTATTGTCTTCCTTCACTATCCGCCGCTTTCTCAGGAGCAGAAGTGCGATGAGATTATGGAAGTACTCATAAAGCACGGCATAAAAAGGTGCTTTTACGGACATCTTCACGGCGGAAGCTGCCTGTATGCGGTGCAGAATGAGGTGGACGGAATAGATTTTTCTCTTGTTTCGGCGGATTTTCTTCAGTTTTGTCCCCGAATTATCGAAAAAATTTAAAAAAACTATGGAAATTTTTATTTATTGTGGTATAATACACAGGTTAAAATGTATATTGGGTTTATATGGGCTATGTAATTTGCCCGACCCGAGGATAGGAGTTCAGAAATGTTAAAATCATCAAACAACGTTGAAACAAATGTTTACGCTCTTGAAATCGCTATTTCAGCTGAAGATTTCGATGCAGCACAGAACAAGGCTTTCCTCAAGCAGAAGAATAAGATTCAGCTTCCCGGCTTCCGCAAGGGCAAGGTAACCCGTAAGATGGCTGAGAATTTTTACGGTAAGGGCTGGCTCTATGAGGATGCACTTGACCTTATCTATGCAGACGCAGTTACA
>JAZULG010000115.1:0-18523 GCA_045603005.1 Acutalibacteraceae bacterium | reverse complement strand
CGTTGTTGACTACGGTAAAGACGCAGCAGCTGAATAATTATCAGCAAACATAATTATAGTATAGTATAGTATAATTAAAAGAACCACCTTTCGGGTGGTTCTTTTTTTCTCGTTTTTAAAATTTTTTACTCTTTTTTCCTTAATCCCATTGACATCGTATTAACATTTTGTTAAAATATAGACACTACGGAAAGATCCGTGCCATCGGTATAACCGAAATATTAACAGGAGGTAATTTGAAATGCCCACAGAAGTTAAAGATCTCATCAAGGCATGGCTTGGTGTTCTCGTTGATTTCCTCAGATTCTTCGACAACGAAGATCTCAACAAGATCGCTGACGAGCTCGAAGCTAAGCTTGCAGAAGACGCAGAATAATTAAACAGCATAAAAACGCTACGTTCAGAAGAACGTAGCGTTTTTTTTGGGGATAACTTGCCCTCTCCCTACACACCGAAGAATACGTAGGGCTAATTCATTCATTCTTTCTTTTATTGTCTTATCTATCAAATTACAAACTGCTTCAAAATTATTATCTACATCGTAATTAGAAATCCTTAACACATATAAATCATAGGCTTCTATTATTTTGCTTCTCTCTTCATCATAGTCTTTTCCTTCTTCAGTATAGTGCTGACTACAATCAATTTCGATAACGAGCCTTGCGGATGCACAGTAAAAATCAACAATAAAACTTTCTGTAATCCTTTGTTTATATATTTTGACGGGATACTTCCGTAAAAACAGATACCACAGCTTACGCTCGTGCGGTGTCATTTCTTTTCGCAATTCTCTCGCTCTTTCTAACATTTTATTGTTTTTCTTAACAACCATTAAATCACCATTTTATTTTCCGGAAACGTTCTTGCCCTCTCAGTCACAACCTCTCGGTTGTGCCAGCTCTCCCAGAGGGAGAGCCAAGTTGTTGAGCTTTAAATTTAAAAAATATATATCTTGCCTCTCCCCTTGGGAGAGGTGTCCGCAAGGACGGAGAGGGTCACGCTCCCGCTGACATACCGCCGTCAATTACAAGCGTTGAACCGGTGATATAGTCCGCCATATGAGAAGCGAGGAAAAGCACGCTGCCCGCAACGTCATCGGACTTTGCAAGGCGATGCATAGGTACACGCATCACAATATAGTTCATCCATTTATCATCTGTAATATTATTGGCAATAAAAGGAGTTTCAACAAAACCGGGACATACCGCGTTGACATTGATGCCGAATCTTGCCCACTCAAAGGCAAGGCTCTTTGTCATCTGTATAAGACCTCCCTTGGAGGCACTGTAGGCAACCGAGGCAGGAATGCCTAAAATACCGCCCAAAGAGCTCATATTTATAATTTTTCCCTGCTTTTTGGGCAGGAAGAAGGTGTTTGTGACTGTCTGCGCAACAAAAAACTGCGCCGTGAGATTAAGATTTATAACCTTGTTCCAATCCTCAGCCTTTTCGTTGATACTGTACTTCTGATGAGCCATACCTGCATTGTTGATGAGAATATCAATATCCCCGCCGCTGTTTTTTATGCTTTCAGCCATAGCCTTTACACTTTCTGAATCGGTTATATCACAGGTAAAAGCTGCTGCTTTGTCATTACCGTATATTTCTCTGAGCTCATCTGCCTTTTTGCTGACAAGCTCCCCGTTGCGGTCAGCCATACATACCTTTGCACCGTTCTGCAAAAATGCTACGGTGCTTTCAAGACCGATACCGCTTGCCGCACCTGTTATGAGTACGGTTTTTCCTTTAAAATCGAAACTGTAATTCATAGTTATCCTCTTATATAAAATTTTTCCTTTATTATGGCCCCGTCAGAGCGACGGTAGTCAACCTTAACAGTAATTGCAAAAAGAAGGAGTCTGATAATTCAGCCCCTTCATTTTTTTGCCTGTTTCCTTTACTCCGAAATGATAATAAGCCTTTCGTTTGTAAGCCCCATGGGCCAGGTCTCCTGAACCTGATTACCGGCAATTACCACTACCTTTTTACCTAAAAGATCGCTTGCCTTTACTCCGGTAACATAATATTCTCCTTCAACAACCTTTACCTTGTCGGAATAATTAAAAGCATATTCCTCAGCATTATCGGTGAGAAGCAGCAGGTTGTTGCCGTTGACCTCTTTTACGGTGGCAATAATCATCTGCTCGGTAGCATTATCATAGCTGACCACAGCCTTTTCCTTTTTCTCTTCGGCATCGGTAGCTGTTTTTTTGCCGCAACAGGCAAAGGAAAGGCACATAAGTACCGCGAGAAAAATTACAACTGCTCTTTTCATAATTACATCTCCTTTTCCGGCGGGTACACCGCTCTCTTTATTTTAATTATACTTATATAATCCGCTTCGTCAAGTAAAAAAGAAAAAAACTGCTCCGCCTGCTTATCCGACAAAAAAACTGCAAAGAAAATTTCTCAAATCCTTGAAATATTTTTCATTATATAGTATACTGTAACAGTATATGCAAACTGGAAAATTGTCTTTAATTTTCCACAAGATTACCCAATAAAAATTACGGAGGAATCACTATGGCTGAAATGGAAAAGAGTAACAGTTTTATTGCCATGGAGCATGAGGTGCTCAAATTCTGGGAAGAAAATAACTGCTACGAATTACGTAAAGAGAAAAATAAGGGCAAGGAGCGTTTCCGCTTCATCGACGGACCTATTACCGCAAACAATCCTATGGGTATCCACCATGCATGGGGCCGTACCCTCAAGGATACATTTATAAGATACAAGGCTATGCAGGGCTATGACTGCCGCTGTCAGAACGGCTTCGACAGCCAGGGTCTCTGGGTTGAGGTCGGCGTTGAAAAGGAGCTCGGCTTCGAATCAAAGAAGGATATCGAGGATTTCGGTATCGATAAGTTCACAACAAAGTGCGTTGAAAGAGTTAAGCAGTACTCAGGTGTTATCACCGAACAGTCAAAGAGACTCGGTCAGTGGATGCAGTGGGATAACTCCTACTTCACCAATACCGACCTTAACATCACCTCAATCTGGCACTTCCTCAAGACCTGCGACAACAACGGCTGGATCAAGAGAGAGTACAAACCCATGCCCTGGTGCCCCCGTTGCGGTACCTCTCTTTCAGAGCACGAAATGACAGGCTCATACAAGACTATCACCCATAACTCTGTTTTCTTCAAGCTTCCCGTTGAAGGTACAAACAGTAAGATTGTCGTATGGACAACCACCCCCTGGACTCTTTCTTCAAACGTAGCTCTTGCAGTTAACCCTGAAATAGACTACGTTGAGGTTAAGGTAAAGAGCGACGAGCAGACACTTTACCTTGCAAAGAACGCTATCAAGTATCTCGGCGACGATAAGCTTGAAGTTCTCCGTATGTTCAAGGGCGATGAGCTCGTCGGCAAGAAATACGAAACCTGCTTCCCCGAGCTTGAGGCTCAGCAGGGCTTCGAGCACAAGATCGTTGCATGGGAGGACGTTGACGCCGAAGAAGGTACAGGCGTTGTTCACATCGCTCCCGGCTGCGGCGCAGAGGATAACGAATTAGGTAAGAGACTCGGTCTTCCCGAGATTATGCCCGTTGACGATATGGGTATCTTCCTTAAGGGCTTCGGCTTCTTCACAGGTAAGAACTCAAAGACTATCGCTGACGAGGTATTTGAAGAATTAAAGAAGAGAGACAGACTCTATCTCATCAAGCCCCACGAGCATAGCTACCCCGTATGCTGGAGATGTAAGGAAGAGCTTATCTACCGTCTTGTACCCTCATGGTTCATCAAGACAGAGGAGCTTAAGCCCAGACTTATCAAGAACGCTATGAGCGTTAAGTGGGAGCCCGAATCAAACGGTAAGAGAATGATTGACTGGCTCAACAATATGGGTAACTGGAATATCTCCCGTAAGCGCTACTACGGTATGCCCCTCCCCTTCTATGTATGTGAGGATTGCGGCAACGTTCATGTTGTAGGCTCAATCGACGAGCTTAAGGAATTAGCTGTTGATCCCGCTAAGGTTGACGCTCTTCCCGAGCTTCACAGACCTTGGATTGACGAAGTGGAAATCAAGTGTCCCAAGTGCGGCAAGGCTGTTAAGCGTATCACCGACGTTGGTGACGTCTGGCTTGACGCAGGTATCGTACCCTTCTCAACAACAGGCTACTTCACCGATAAAGAAGAATGGAGAAAGAACTACCCCGCAGAATGGATTGTTGAAATGCGCGAGCAGGTTCGTCTCTGGTTCTACTCAATGCTCTTTATGAGCACCGTTCTTGAAGACAAGGCTCCCTATCAGAGAGTTCTCTGCCACTCAAGTGTTATTCAGGAAAACGGACAGAAATTCTCAAAGACAGGCTTTATGATCCGCTTCGACGAGGCTGCCGAAAAGATCGGTGCCGATACAGTACGTTACCTCTATGCAGGCGGCCCCGTTGCCAATGACGTACGCTTCGGCTTCAACCTCGGTGACGAGGCAAGAAGAAAGCTTCTCGGCTTCTGGAACATCTACACCTTCTTTGAAACCTACGCAAAGCTTGATAAGCCCAACTTCGACGGCTATACACCTGATAAGAACGCTATGACCGTTACAGATAAGTGGCTTATCTGCAGAACTAATGACTACATCAGAAAAGTAACCGCTCAGATGGACGATTACAAATCATACAACGCAGTTAAGGAGTTTGAGGTATTCGTTGACGATATCTCCAACTGGTACATCAGAACAAACCGCCGCCGCTTCTGGAAGACAGGCGACGAAAGCGACAAGATGATTGCCTACTGGACTCTCTTCACAGCTCTCAATGCTTGTGTTAAGACAATGGCTCCCATCATTCCCTTCATGACAGAAAGCATCTGGCAGAATCTTATCCGCCGCGTAATGCCTTCAGTTGAGCTTTCAGTTCACCTTTCAGACTGGCCCACAGTTATCGAGGGCTTCGAGGATGATTCAATCATCGAAAAGACTGCTTTCGCACGTGACATCATTGCAACCGCTATGAGACTTCGTAACGAGCATCAGATCAAGGTACGTCAGCCTCTTTCGAAGCTTTATGTCTGCTGCGAGGGTAATGTAGGCGACGACATCAAGGTCTTCGAAAAGAACATCCTTGACGAGCTTAACATCAAGGCTATCGACTATATCAGCGATCCCTCCGTACTTGAGGACAGCTACCTCACCGTTAACTTCAAGGTTGCAGGTGCAGTACTCAAGGGTAATGTAAATAAGATGAAGCAGGCTCTTGAAGCAGCTTCAGCAGAGAAGATGGCTGAATACACCGCTAAGGTAAAGAGTGGCGAAGCAGTACTCGTTGAAGGCTTCGAGGAAGCTTATGACGGCTCAATTTTCAACGTTATGTCAAAGACAAAGGCAGGTATCGTTTCCGCTGAATGTCAGCAGGGCGCTATCATTGCTCTCGATGTTGTTCTTACCGACGAGCTTATCGCTGAGGGTACTCTTCGTGATATTATCCGTCAGTGCCAGCTTATCCGTAAGGAAGCAGGCTACGAGGTTGACCAGAGAGTTGTTATGGCTATCTCCTCTGATGACGAGCTTGTTAAGGCAGTGCTTGAAAGCAACAAGGCTTATATGTGCGAGGAGCTTCTTGCAGACGACGTAGTTATCTGCGGCGACATTGATGCAGACCTTAAGAAGGAAGTTGCAATCGCAGACAAGAACGTTGTTCTCGCAGTTAAGAAAGCATAAAAGTTCTTTTGATTCTTTTCTTTCAAGAAAAGAATGCCCGTCCGGCGAGGACACATATCAACACGCTTCAACCCACAGTTTTCTCTCTGTGGGTTGATAAAATACCTCAGAAAAATACAAATTTCGTATACTATTATATATATACATTTTTTTTGAGAGTAAAATGAAAGGAAAATTACTATGGCTAACGATAAAAAAATGGTCGAGGATATCACCTCCATGGAAGAGGATTTTGCCAAGTGGTATACCGACATTGTTAAGAAAGCGGAGCTTATAGAATATACAAGCGTAAAGGGCTGTATGGTTATCCGTCCCTACGGCTACGCAATATGGGAAAACATCCAGAGAATCCTTGACGGTATGTTTAAGGAAACAGGTCACGAAAACGTTTGTATGCCTATGTTTATCCCCGAATCACTTCTTCAGAAGGAAAAGGATCACGTTGAAGGCTTCGCTCCCGAGGTTGCATGGGTAACCCACGGCGGCAGTGAAAAGCTCGAGGAAAAGCTTTGCGTACGCCCCACATCGGAAACTCTTTTCTGTGAGCACTATGCAAACATCATCCACTCTCACAGAGACCTTCCCAAGCTCTATAATCAGTGGGTAAGCGTTGTACGCTGGGAAAAGACTACACGTCCCTTCCTTCGTTCAAGAGAATTCCTCTGGCAGGAGGGTCACACAATCCACGCTACTGCTGAGGAAGCAATCACCGAAACAGAAAAGATGCTCAACGTTTATGCAGATTTCTGCGAAAAGTACCTTGCTATCCCCGTTGTAAAGGGTAAGAAGACCGAAAGCGACAAGTTCGCAGGTGCAGTTTCAACCTACGCTATCGAGGCTCTTATGCACGACGGTAAGGCTCTTCAGGCAGGTACCTCACATTACTTCGGTGACGGCTTTGCAAAAGCCTTCGGCATTCAGTACCAGAGTAAGGAAAACAAGCTCGAATATCCCCACCAGACCTCATGGGGTATGACCACAAGACTCATCGGCGCTATCATTATGACTCACGGCGATAACAACGGTCTCGTACTTCCCCCCGCAGTTGCTCCCATTCAGGCAGTTATTATTCCCGTTGCTCAGCATAAGGAAGGCGTACTCGAAAAGAGCGAGGAGGTTATGGCTCAGCTCAAGGCTGCAGGTATAAGAGTAAAGCTCGACGACAGCAATAACTCCGCAGGCTGGAAATATGCAGAATACGAGATGAAGGGTGTTCCCGTACGTATTGAGCTCGGTCCCCGCGATATCGAAAACAATCAGTGCGTTATCGTAACCCGTCACAACAGAGAAAAGACCTTTGTTTCTCTTGATAACCTTGCAGAATCAATCAAGGCTAAGCTCACCGAGGTTAACGAGGGTATTTATCAGAAGGCTCTCGAAAACCGTGAAAACAAGACCTATACCTGCAAGACTATTGACGAAATCAACGCCGCTTTAACCGAAAAGGGTGACGGATTCATCAAGGCAATGTGGTGCGGAGATGAAGAATGCGAGGATAAGGTTAAGGAAATGACCGGTGCAGGCTCAAGATGTATGCCCCTCGAACAGGAAGCAGTCGCAGATACTTGTGTATGCTGTGGCAAAAAAGCACAACATCTTGTATATTGGGGCAAGGCTTATTGATTTTTACCCCAAAAGTAAATTGTGAATATTTTTTAACATTTGCAAAAATAACCCCTTTTTGGGCATTTTCAGCGACTTGCACAAAGAACAATGTTTACTTTTGAATATTTTATATAACCCCCACTAAAATCGCCTCTCTTTTCGAGGCGATTTTTTCTTGATTTTTAAGTTTTTTTGCCCCTCTGATGCATAAAATTTGACATTTCTGTCATAAATCTATATAATACCCCCTGTTGCCGATATGAAAACAAACATTGAGCCCCCACAATAAGGCTCAAACAAGCATCAGTATTGCCAATGCTCGTATCTGCTGGGTCAGAACAAAACCGGACAACAGTGTAAAGAAAACTAACATCGCAACGAAATTCTTTCAGCTTCTTTACCGTCTGATTTATGTTTATGCAAATACAAAATACGAGAGAAAGTCATTCAATCATGCTTGTCGCTGTCACACTAACTTATCTTAAAATCTGTATTATTATGTATCAACCGTGGCAGCTCAAAATCTATCAGAGGTGATAAAATGAAAAAGGCTATAACAAGGGCTGTTCTCATTGTAATGACCATTGTTACACTTGCCACCGTCATGCCAATCTCCGCTAATGCAAGTACCAGCAACGCAAAGAAAATCTACAACATCCTCACATCCGAATTAGGCTTTAATTCAGCAGCAGCATGCGGAATTCTGGCAAACATCGAAAGAGAATCAGATTTTAACCCCAAGTTAGTAATCAGAGACAGTAACGGCCTTACCAGTGGCGGTCTTTGCCAGTGGAACGGCGGCAGATTCAAGAATCTGAAAAACTACTGCAGCAAGTACGATTACGATTATCTTTCCATCGAGGGACAGCTCCGTTACCTTAACTACGAGCTTCAGAAATCCTCCTACAAGCACATTTACGATTATCTCAAGAGCGTTGATAACGACGCCGACGGTGCTTACGATGCAGCACACTATTGGTGCTACTACTTCGAAATCCCCGCAAACAGATCTCAGAAGGCCAAGCAGAGAGGCTCTATGGCTGAGAAGGATTACTGGCCCGTTTACGGCGAATCCTCACCCAAGACCCCCGTACTCTCCCTGGCTGAAAAGAAAACAAAGTACGATATCACATCAGACGTTACAGTAAAGTGGACATCTGCAGGCGGCGGATGCGACCTTTACAGAGTCTATATCAAGCAGAAGGGCTACAACGAAAAGACCTACGATAAGGACGAGATGCGTACTGTCTCAACAAGGGAGACAAGCTACGAAATCCCCGCCTTCTCACTTGAGCTTGACACAGAATATGCCGTACTCGTACGTGCATACAACACCGCTACCGGCGAATACAAAAACAGCAAGTACGTTTACTTCTCCGTAAGCTGTCTCAGCCACGATTACACAACAGTTGTTACCAAGGAGCCTACCTTCGAAAAGACAGGTACTCAGGTTTCAACCTGCGAAAAGTGCGGCGTTGTAAAGAAGAAGACTCTCCCCGCCGTAACAGTTGAGGACTTCAAGGAAACAAAAACCTGCAAGCCCTATGTAACCGCTGCTTCGGCAAATGCGGTAAGAATCCGCTGGGAGCCTACAGACTACGCTACCGGCTACCGCGTATACATCAGAAAGAACGGCGAATGGGACCTTATCGATACAGTTGACGCTGACGATGAGCTTACCTACCTTTACAGAGGCCTCAAGGAGGCTACCGAGTACCGCTTCTGCGTAAAGGCTTACACAGAGCACGACGGCAAGACCTATATGAACTCGGCTTCAGCTACACTTGTTACCTCAACGGAAACTCAGGTACCCGAAATCTGCGCCTTCAGCAAGAGAAGCGGAAGAGCCTCCATCGACTGGGAGCCCGTAAAGGGAGCAGACGGCTATCAGGTGTACCTCGCAACAGGTAAGGGCAGCTACAAAAAGGTGGCAACTCTCGGCCCTCACTACACCGAATGCACCGTTAAATCAATCAAGAAGGGCGAAAGCTATAAGATAGTTGTACGCTCATATATCGAGTGCAGCAACGGCTCTCTTGTATTCAGCAATTGCTCCGATGCAAAGAGCTTCAAGGGTGCATAATTAAAGAAAAACACATAACCGACGGATAGTCTGAAGGCTTATCCGTCGGCTTTTCAGTTTAAAAGGGTTTTAAGGGCGTTTTGCTGTTTTTTCGTGAGTTTATACGGATTTTTAGCGAAAAGCGTTTTTAGGGGTAATTTTGAGAAAATTATGAAGGTGGCGGTTTTTGAAGGTCAGACAAGAGATGAAAATGGTTGTGTTTGGCGAAAAAAAGGGAACTCACTCCATCCGTCAGCCTTACGGCTGCCGGCGCAACGCGCCCGTCCCCCTTTTCATCACATCAAACAACAAAGAGCAATCCGAATTCGTCGGATTGCTCTTTCGCTTTATATATATTACATATATGCTTTTTCTATCCGCTCGCCGCGGAGGCATTCTTTTCTTCGTAAGAAAAGAACCAAAAGAACTTTTCTTATTATCAGAAGTGCTTTTTAATCTGATAGATATCAATACATCCTACGGGACATACGTTATGGCACTCACCGCAGCCGATACATTTATCATAATCAACCTTTGCGCAGAAGTTTTCAACCTTAACTGCTTCAGCAGGACAAGCCTTGACACATTTCATACAACCGATACAGCCTGCCTTACACTGCTTTCTCGTTTCCGCACCCTTGGCGTGATTCTTACAGAGCACTGCCGCCTTGACAGTATCAAGGGGGAAGAGGTCGATAAGCTGACGGGGACAGGTCTTGATGCACTTCTTACATGCACGGCACTTGTCGGGATTGATTCTTGCAACACCGTCACAAAGGAAGATTGCCTCGTAGGGACAAACCTCAATACAGTCGCCAAAGCCGATACAGCCGTGAACACAGTTTTTGGGTCCGCCGAAAAGCTGAGTAGCAATCTTACAGGAATGTACGCCGCTGTAGTCAAGCTTCTCTTCAACATTCTGTCTGTTACCCTGACACATAACTGCCGCTACCATGGGAGTAACACTGCCTGCCTCAAGTCCGAGTACGCCTGCAATAGCCTGAGCCGCATCGTTACCGCCGGGAGTGCAGAGATTGCATTCCTTAGTTTCGCCCTTGGAAAGAGCATCGGCATAACCGTCACAGCCGGTATAGCCGCAGGCGCCGCAGTTTGCACCGGGAAGGCACGCACGTACCTTTTCTGTAGTCTCGTCAACGGGTACTGCAAAAAAGGCGGAGGCAAAGGCAAGTCCGAGACCTGCAATAAGTCCGATAGCCGCAACAATAATTACGGGAAGTAAAATTTCCATCCTTCTACCTCCTTAAGCAAAGATGTTTTCAACTACACCTGTAAAGCCCAGGAAGGACACGGATACAAGTGAAGCCGCAACAAGTGTGATGGGAAGTCCCTGCATAAACTTAGGAACCTGACAGCTTTCAAGTCTTTCGCGTACGCCTGCGAACATAATCATCGCAACCATAAAGCCGAGACCTGCGCCGAGAGAGTTAAACATTGACTGTGCAAAATTGTAGCCGTTATCAACGTTAAGAATAACTACACCGAGAACCGCACAGTTTGTTGTGATAAGGGGAAGATATATACCGAGAGCGCTGTAAAGAGCAGGAATATACTTCTTGAGGATGATTTCAACAAGCTGAACAAGAGCCGCAATAACAAGAATGAATACGATTGTCTGAAGATAATCGAGTCCGTTTGCAACAAGAAGGTACTTGTTAATGGGGAAGCAAACTGCAGTTGCGAGAGCCATAACGAATATAACTGCCGCACTCATACCTACTGCGGTGTTGAGCTTCTTTGAAACGCCGAGGAAGGGACAGATACCGAGGAACTTTGCAAGAACGAAGTTCTGAATAAAAATAACCATAAGAAGAATTGAGAATAATTCCTTTGTCATGCTGATGCCTCCTCCTTCTTATTATCTTTGTTGAGAGCACAGTTCTGTGCCATAGGACAGCCCTCACAGCCGCGAAGCTCTGCACGGGGCTTACCCTTGCTTTCCGCAATCTTATTGGCAACTGCCATTGTGATACCGTAAACGAAGAAGCCTCCGGGAGGAAGAATGAATACGAGCATCGGATTTTCACTAAGGAAGGGAATGCTGAGTCCGTAGAAGGAGCCTGCACCGAGAATTTCTCTTGCCGCACCCATAACGAAAAGGGCTGCGGTGAAGCCTATACCCATACCGAGGCCGTCAACGGCTGATGCGAGTACGGGATTCTTGCTTGCGAATGCCTCAGCTCTGCCGAGGATGATACAGTTAACAACAATAAGAGGGAGATACACACCGAGCTGCTCATCAAGAGCGGGAAGGAATGCCTTTACTGCCATCTGTACTATTGTAACGAAGGAAGCGATAATAACGATGTATGCGGGAATACGTACCTTATCGGGTATTACCTTACGAAGGGCGGAAATAACGATGTTTGAGCAGACAAGAACAACGGAAGCCGCAAGACCCATACCGACTGCACTTTCAACGGAGGTTGTTGTTGCAAGAGTGGGACAGGTACCGAGAACAAGACGTAAAACAGGGTTTTCCGCTATAAGACCCTTACTGAATTCCTTAACTATTCCTTTTTTCTCAGCCATTGCTCTCACCTCCTGCTATCTGATTAAAGGTCTCTGCCGCAAGGTTAACCGCATTTACAACCGCATTTGATGTAATCGTTGCGGCGGTTATAGCCTGAACATCCTGACCCTCGTTTGAGCTTTTGTTTACTGAAAGAATACCGCTCTTGCCAACGAAGCGACCCTTGAAGTCGTCCTTTGTGGCATTTGCGCCGAGACCCGGGGTCTCACTGTGGGAAAGAATCTCTATACCTGTGATAGTGCCTTCCTTATCCATACCTACCATAACGGAAACAGTACCGCCGTAGCCCTTGGCGCCTGAGGTAAACACATAGCCTACCTCTTCGCCGTCAGCACCGTAGCCCATACAGTAAGTAACACCGTTGTACGCTTCGGTAACCTCGCCGTAGGTCTTACCCTCGGGAAGCACCTTTTCACGGCTTGCGATTTCTGTCTGTACTGCATTTTCTGCAATCTTATCCTTTGTTATCATATTGGTACCTGCAAGAAGTGCGGTAGCAACAAGACAGAAGATAAGAAGCGCTATCGTAGGAACAAGGATTTCCTTAATGCTTATCTTTTTCATGCCTTGACCTCCTTCTTCTCCTTCTTCTCCTTCTTCTCCTTCTTATCCTTAACAAAGCCGAAGGGCTTTGAAAGAGTGAGGTTTTCAATGTGAGGAACAAGTATATTCATAAGGATAATCGAGAAGGATACACCCTCGGGAAGTGAGCCGTAGATACGTATTACCGAGGTAATAAGTCCGCAGCCGATTGCGAAGATAATTTTACCCTTCTTTGTTATGGGAGAGGTAGCGTAGTCGGTTGCCATAAAGAAGGCACCGAGCATAAGACCGCCGCCTAAAAGCTGATAAATGACGAAATTCATATTTCCGCCGCCTGCAAAGAACATAAACACAGCAACGGTACCGATGAAGAAGAAGGGAATTATGGGAGAGATTACCTTTCTGAGAATAAGGTAAAAGCCGCCGCAGATAAGAGCTATAGAGCATACCTCACCCATTGAGCCGCCGTGTCTGCCGAGAAGCATCTCAGCAATTGAAGGAAGATCCTGTGCGAGAGAAAGGACACCGCCCTTTGCCGCTGCAAGCTGTGCCATAGGAGTTGCCGATGTTACAGCGTCAACACTCCATGCATTCTGACCGGTCACGATCCAGTTTGCCATTGCTGTGGGGAAGGATACCATAAGGATGATTCTTGCTGTCATAGCCGGATTAACGAAATTCAGACCGATACCGCCGAACATCTGCTTTACGACAACGATTGCGATAATTCCGCCGATAGCAGCCATCCATAAGGGAAGAGTTGCAGGAAGATTGAAGGCGAGGATTATGCCCGTAACTACAGCAGAAAGATCGCCGAGAGTATTATCCCTTTTCATAACCTTACGGCTGACAAATTCACTTATAACACAGGCTGCAACGGTTACTGCGGTGAGAACGAGTGCTCTTGAGCCGAAATAAACCGCACTCATAACAAGAGCAGGAATAAGAGCAAGAATAACGTCAAGCATAATACCTGCGGTTGTATCTACTGAGCGCAGATGCGGCGATGCACTTACGGTAAGTCTTTTAGCCATTATTTTCCACTCTCCTCTCTGATAACCTGCTTTGCAAGTCGGATATACTGCACAAGGGGTCTGCCCGAGGGACAGGCGTAGGCGCAGGAGCCGCACTCCATACAGGTATTTACGTTTATAGCCTTGAGCTTTTCAGCATCCTTGACTCTTGAAAATCTTTCGATAAGCGTGGGTGTAAGACTCATGGGGCATACATCAACACATCTTCCGCAGCGAATGCAGGCTCTTTCCTTCTTGAGAAGGTCCTTTCTTTCGTCAAATGCAAGAATTGCATTGTTCTGCTTACAGATGGGCGCCTCAGTGCCGCAGATTGCAAGGCCCATCATAGGTCCGCCGAAGATGAGCTTTCTGGGCTCGGACTTAAAGCCGCCGCAGAAATCGATAATATCCTGAATATTCGTACCGATGGGTACGCGGATATTCTTAGGCTCTGCTATGGCACTGCCGTCAACGGTGATTGAACGTGAAACAAGGGGCTTACCCGTTTCAAGGTATCTTGCGATAAATGCAGTTGACGTTACGTTCATAACAACACAGCCTACGTCCGAGGGAAGCTTTCCTGGAGGCACCTTTCTGCCGGTGGCGGAAAGCACCATCATCTTTTCAGCACCCTGCGGATATCTTGAGCGAAGAGTCATAAGCTTGATTGCATCGTCCTTGTCATTGTCGCGGTCTGCAATCTCCTTCATTATCTTAAATACCTTAGGCTTGTTATCCTCAATGGCGATGATAACCTGCTTAAAGCCGAGAATATCCTTGAGTATTTCAACACCCTTGAGAATATTCTCTGCGTTTTCTATACATTCACGGTAGTCAACAGTGATATAGGGCTCACATTCAGCCGCATTGATGATAAGGGTATCGATTTCCTTATCCTCGGGGATGTTGAGCTTGACGTGGGTAGGAAAGCCTGCACCGCCTAAGCCTACAAGACCTGATTCTCTTACTGCAGCACAAAGCTCTGCCTTGTTTGTAACAACGGGAGGCTTTATACCCTCATAAAGACGCATTTCTCCGTCGCTTTCGATTGTTACGCCCTTGGTTATAATACCGTTGGCAAGCTTTACGTCGCCCACTGCAGTAACAGTACCCGAAATACTTGCGTGGATGGGGGCACTGATAAACTTATCACTGTCACCTATCTTCTGTCCGACCGCAACGGTGTCACCCACCTTGACTGTGGGAGTACAGGGTACACCGATGTGCTGCTGCATGGGAAGAACAACCCTTTGAGGGACGGGCATTCTTTCAATAGCCATTTCAGCAGTATTTTTGTGGTGAGTTACTTTAACTCCTCCGCGACCGTGTCTGACCGCGGTAAGAACTCCGGGAGTTTTTTTACTCATTGTTTCATCTCCTTGTTAATTTTTATATTGAAGTTTGGTTTTTAACGTGGTTATGGGGTGCGACACCCTTTTTGCATTTCTTTTGCTCGCCGCAAGGGCATTCTTTTCTTGAAAGAAAAGAATCAAAAGAACTTTTATGCTTTCCTACTCGGCGGAATACTTCTTTCCGCTTCCGTAAGCCTCACCCGCGATTCCAAATTCCGCATTCCGAATTCTCTCTATTCCCGGCATAACAAGACAAAGCATCGCTCCCGTCACACTTCCGGTTATAAGAGCAAATATCATAAGGTATTTTCCGTAATTCATAAGTGCCGGAGTGCCCGAAATAATGCAGGCAACCGTAAGCTGACCGAAATTATGCATCAGCGCTCCCGCTATGCCTATTCCCACAAAGGAAAAAAGTCTGTCCCTCTGCTTAAGCAGAATCGCCGCCGTAACGGTGGAAAGAATTCCGCCGCAAAGGCTCATTGCACAAGCGGTTGCTCCCCTCGTCACAAGGGCAAATACCGCCTTGATAAGCGTTATGCATATTCCTGCACCGAGGCCCATACAGTCCGTAACATACATCGTCACGATATTGGAAAGTCCCGGCTTTGCCCCCACGGGAAGAAATGGTATATCGGGGATGAGCATATGCTCGAGAAAGCCGAGTACCAGAGCCAGTGCTCCGCTTATTCCCAGAAAAGCCACACGGTAGGTTCTGTTTTCCTTTTTCATTCTGCTCTCCTCAGTAGGTATCAATATGAGTACTGCTGCCGTCTCCGTAAAGGCGCACAACAACTCTCTCGGGTACACATGCCATAGTGTCGCCCGCTCTTGTCATAGTACCTCTCTTCACACACAGCCCGTCCTCACAGCAGGAGGAACGAAAGCACACTCCATCGCTGTCGGCGTATATCTCACAGCCGCCCACGGTGAAGGCTCTGCCCTCGCCGAGAGTACTGAGCTCTGCCGTCTCTGCCACCTCGCCGTCAAGGTATATCACAAGCCTCAGCTTGTCCCCATTGTCGGAAAAGGGAGCAAGAAACCAGACAAGAATTATTATTATCACGGCGACAATCAGAAGAATATCGCCCTTTTTAAGCATCCTAAAAAGCTTCTTATCAGTATTCAAAATCTATATCACCCACTACGGTAATATTCATATTTTCATCCACAAGCACACCTGCTGCGCCGTACTCATTAAGAAGATCCTCTGCCTTTTCTCTTCCGAGCACAAGGCAGGCAGTTGAAAGAGCGTCGCTTAATATACCGCTGTCACAGACAACGGTAACGCTTATAAGTCCGCTGTCGGAGGGGTAGCCCGTATTTCCGTCAAGGATATGATGGTAGCGTACTCCATCCTCCTCGAAGTATCTTTCATAGTCGCCCGATGTGGATACAAAGCCCTCGGTCATACTGATGATGCCGAGATATTCGTTGTCCCTTCTCGGATGGCGGATGCCTACACGCCACGGCTCACCTGCCTTATTATGCTTACCGTAGGTGACAATACTTCCGCCGACGGAGATGACCGCACCGTCTATATCATCCTTCGAGCGAAGGTACGCCATAATATAGTCACAGGCAAGACCCTTGCCCACTGCACCCATATCTATGCTTACGCCCTCTGCTATTGTGATTTTGTTGCCGTCAACGGTAATTTTTTCATAGCCGCACTGAGAAAGAAGGGTCTGCACCTCTTCGTCGGAAGGTACCCTCGCATTTTCCGTACCTATCGCCCACATTTCGGAAAGCTTACCCATTGATACGTCAAAGGCACCGCCGCTTTTTCCGCTCACCTCAAGGCAGGCTCTGAGCGCATCAGCAATGAGGGCATCACTGATTTCACCCTCTCTGTTAAGCTTTGAAAGCACCGTATCCTCGTCCTTGCAGGAGATGTATTTATCAAGAGAGACAACTATCGCCTTTATCGGCTCAAGATGTACGCCGGGAACCTCGCCATATATTTTCTGAGTAACTATGGTATTCATAGCAAAGATGTGCTTTTCCGCACTGGTGAATTCCTTATTTCTGTCGGAAATATAAAGGGCAGCACCGATGCCGATTGCAACAACAAGTACAAGAGCAACTGCTCCGATTATCCGCTTCTTAGTTTTAGCCGACATACTCTTTTTTTTCATCGGCTGAGCACCTCATTTTGTATATATTATTAAAGAGAAATATCACATTTGATATGGATATATATCTTAACTTATATATTCTATACCATCACGACAAATTTTTCAATAGATATACAATAAATCTTGCAGGAATCTTTTGGATTTGTTATAATGTTTTATGCATAAAAAACAACACTTGCTTCAAAGGTGGTACATTGCTATGGATTTTAACTTTTTTTCACCCATAAACGTAAAAAGCGGCAAGGACTGTGTAAGGGAAAATTCTGCCCTTCTCAGAGCCTTCGGTGATAAATGCATCATCGTTACGGGCAGCACAAGTGCCAAAAAGAGCGGTGCTCTCGACGATGCTGCCGCAGCCCTCACAAAAGAGGGTATTTCCTTCACGGTCTATGATAAAATAACGGAAAACCCCCGTATTGACCACTGCCACGAGGCAGGAAAGCTCGCCCGCGATTTCGGTGCAGACTTCGTTATAGGCATCGGCGGCGGCTCCCCTCTTGATGCGGCAAAGGCTGTGGCGGTTTATGCCGCGAATCCCGACTTTGCGCCTCTTGACATATACTCTCCCGATCACAAAAAGGCACTTCCCATCGTTGCAATCGGCACTACCGCAGGTACGGGAAGCGAGGTCGGCAGAGTAAGCGTACTGACCAACCCCGAAACGGGCAGAAAAAAGAGCATATCACCCAATGACTGTCATCCCTCACTCACCCTTGCGGACCCGAAATATACATATTCGATGCCCTACTCGGTCACTGTTTCAACGGCGCTCGATGCCCTCTCTCACGTTCTCGAGGGCTATATGTCGGTCAAGTGCACAGACATACCCACACTCTTCGGCGAAAAGGCAATAGCCCTCATCTGGGAGGGTCTCTCCTTCCTGCACAGAGAAAAAGCAGCACCCGACGAGGCACTGCGTGAAAAATTATACTACGGCTCACTTTATGCAGGCATCACCCTCGCCTACTGCGGTACCGCCTTCCCCCACCCCTTAGGCTATATCCTTACGGAAAATTACGGCATCCCTCACGGCAAGGCCTGTACCGCCTTCATGGGGGAATTCATCGACAGAGCCGCCTTATTCACTCCCGACAGAGCAAATAAAGCGCTTTCTGTTATGGGTACTGACATAAGCACCTTCAAAAAGGTTATCGAAGAGCTAACCGACCTTCCCGACATAAAAATGACAAAGGAAGAAATTGAGGAGCACTGTTCAAGATTTGACACCGCTCCCGCTAATTTTAAGTTTTCACCCGGTGCCTTCACCAAAGAGGATGCCGTCAGGGTTTTCAGTGCGCATTTTGCAATCGCGTGACATATAATATAAATCCATCGGCGTGTATTCCGCCACGAAAGGTTTATCAAAACAGTAAAAAACGGCGTGGATTTTCTCCATGCCGTTTTCTTTTATCAGGATATATCCGACGGCAGAGCTACCTGCCCCGCCGCTTTTTGCACTTTGCATTTTGCATTTCTTTGCTCGCCGCAAGGGCGTTACTTTCTTGAGAACCCCTCAGTCAGGACTCCGTCCTGACAGCTTTTCCTCCGGAAACTGGCACACCCTCGTCACTTCGTGACACTCCCTCTAACAGAGG
>JAZULG010000114.1:0-11536 GCA_045603005.1 Acutalibacteraceae bacterium | reverse complement strand
ACGAAAACAGCTTTTGCAAAGGGGGCTTCTTTATCCTGAAGCTCCTGAGATAAGAGAGCTTATATCGATACCCTTTATGCTTTCCGTGTTCTGTAATGCGGCGCAGATGGGAGAAAAGCAGCTTGACTGCAAATCTGCTGCCGAGCTTTTAGAGGAGTACCTTAACGGTATATGTATCAAGGAAACGGTAAACTGCCAGGAGGATTCACCCTACAGATGGGCAGTGGAGGCGGCGGTAAGGCTTGTGCTTCCCTTTATATGTGCCGAAGCGGCAAAAAAGAAGAGCCTTCTCAGCGAAAAGGAGCTTCTTAAGGTTGTATCCTTTTGCTACGGACTTGTTTCAGGCAGAAGGATAGCATCCTACTTCCCCGGGTGGACAGGTCACAGCAAGGATATCAGAATGGAGAGCAAAAATGCTGAGGAATGGTATTCTGTTGTTATTACGGATATACTTTGGCGAAGGACGGGGCTTTTAGTCAGGGAACAGAAGGGCTACAGAGTGATGCATCAGCATCTTCAGGAGCATCTGATCGGGTCTTACAGAAAAATCAGCCGCAAGGTTAAGATAAGAAAAGGCATATTTACAGGTGCAGGAGTACTTCTTCTCGGTGCGGTGCTTCTTGTGTGGAGCCTTTTTATACGCCCAGATCCCTACGACGAAAAGCTGACGGTAAACTATTTTACGGGAGTTGTTGACTGCGTCGCACAGACGGGAAGCGAAATAGAGCTTCTTGCCTTACTTGCTGAAAGCGACGGACAAGGTGCAGAATATACTTCTGCTTTACAGAGCCTTGAGACGTATCTCAGCCGCCACGGTGAAATTATTGAGCACGGCTACGGCGGAAGCTATAAAATGGCTGTGAAGCTTTATGAGAGTCTTTCTGAAACAGGAGAGGTAGTACCCTGGTCAATGGAAAAAATCGACGAGAGTGGAATAGAGATGCTCTTCTCACTTAACGAAGAGATATATGAAAGCTACGGTACCTATGCGGAAATTCTCACCTTCCTTTATGAAAATAAAACGCTGAATGAAAAATACGGTGAGGAGTACCGCAAGGCACTTTCTCAAAAGCTTGAGGCTGATGCGGCACTCAGTGATGCTCTTTATTCATTTGTGCTAAGACCTCATCTTGAGGGACTTAAGAGTAAGGACACGAACACCTATTCCTATTATATAGACACTCTTTCGGGCTATACCGACCTCAGCGATACGGATAATAAAAATCCCGACGGAGCAGAGGTCACAGGTCTCAGAAAAGCAAGTGACGAAAAGAAAAATGCTCTTGAATCGCTTGAAATATTCACCATATACAGAAGGGAAAAAACGAAATGAAAAAGTTTTTGTCGTTATTGCTTGCAGCTGTTATGCTTGTCTGTCTGTCTGCCTGCGGTGCAGAAAAGACGGATGAGAAGCCTCTTTCAGAAACTCTCAGCATTAAGCTTGAAAACGTCTGGACAACATATCTCGAGGCTGAAAATGCAAGGCAGGAGACTCTTATGTGGGCATACGGTTATGTTATTGCATACTGTGATGTACCCTGCCGTGATAACTTCGTAAGAGCAGTAGCGGCAACCTCAGCTGCGGCTGAGACACTCGAAAAGCTTCATCTTGGCGAATGTATTCTTACCGATGAGGATTATGCGGAAATGCTCAGCTGCGGAAGCGACCTGAGCTACATCTCTTCGGATTACAGTGCCTTTGATGAAAACGTCAGAGTCTCTGCAATCAGCTGCAGAGCAATGGCACTCGACCTTATGACAGAGTCCTTCTGGGAATACGGCTGCGAATATATGAAAAGAAATGCCGAGGTAAAAATGCAGGTCGCTGAGGCACAGATAAATATTGATGCCAACAAGACAAACGAAATTATGCTCCTTACGGGCAGAACAGCCTATACGGATGAGCTTTATGAAAAAGCACCTGCCATTATAAAAAAGGACACTCCCTTTATTAAAGATTTCTCCGCAGTTGACGAAAAAAGTGACACCTTTCTTGAAGAGTACGAAAGGGTGACAGGTCAGTTCAGCGAGCTTGAGAGTATACAGAATGCAAACATTGCCGTGTTTGAGGATGCGGTAAATACGGGGGACTACAGTGAGATTTTTGATTCTGCGATAATATGGGATGAGCTTTATGCGGTTATCAATCTTCCCGATGCAGGGCTTGAAAAGACCTTCGCAACCTATCTCGATGAGAGCGGTACGGAATGTGCAATAAATCCGGGGGATGACCTGAGCAAGACAGATCCCGTTATTTCTCTGCAGTTCAGCGGTGTGGAAAAAACAGCCTTTGAGGAATATATGTATTCAATTCCGATGAACAGCAAAAATTACAGAATAGCAGGAAGCATCAAGGGTGATTCCGATTGCTACATAAGCTATAATGACGGAGTTATCTGCTTTGATGCGTTATGGAAAAGCGGAGTGCTTACCGTAACGGTTTACGATAAGGTATCCGTTCTTTGTCCGTATTGGTATGCGTATTATAAGCTTACAGAAAATTAAACGAAAGAGCCACGGGAATAATCCGTGGCTCTGCTTTTTCACCTTTATGTTTAATCAAATTTTCAGCTTTTTTCGCTCAGGCTCGTACCCTTCCACCGCCCGAGTAATACCCACATAAATTTGGCGGGCAGGACTTTCCTGTCTCCACATCACCCCTCCCGCGGTTTCACATTGCGTATAGCGAATTGTCTTGGAAACCGATTGCAAAAACACCAAAACCTCTTGTGTATAATGAAGCCACAAACTAAAACACAGGAGGAAAAAATAATGTTAATTATCCCTATCAATTTCAAATGGAAAAACTACCCCCACTCACCCAGAGCAACAAAGTACAGCAAGATTCTCGGTATTCTGCTTTCATCGGCAATGACCTTCGTCTATTCCTTTATCTTTATCGGAATATTAGGCTTCATCCTTGCGGAGGGCGGCGCAGATGAGGAAACCGCTTACGGTATCAGCACCGTTGCACTTATTCCGATGCTTGTTCTCAGATATTTCTTCAAAAAGAGAATGGAAGAAAAGATTGAAGAAATTGCAAGAATTGATGCACAGAAGGCTTTTTTTGTCGGCTTTAATCAGAATCAGTTTTAAATCAAGGAGGAAAAAATTATGTCAGAGACTTCGGTAATCAGCACGCAGATAGACGGTATAATAGAGCAGAGAAAGCTCAGGGCAGAGGAGCTCAGAAGAAAGAGAGACGACCTCAAGGAGCTTCGTAATATCATAAACTCAGGCAATCTCGGTGTAAGAGCCAAGGCGATAAAGGATGATGAGCTCAGGCAGGAATGTGAGGCTATGCTCAGAAAAGCAAGCTTTTCTATGGACATAAAAAAGGAAATTGACGCTACTCTCAGAAGACTTGAAAGTGCTGTTGCTCGCTTCGAAAGGAACAGCATCAACGTTGCAACCGTAGGCAGAGCCCGTCAGGGCAAGAGCACCTTCCTGCAGGCTGTGGGTAATCTGGGTAATGATATTATTCCTGCCTTTGATGCGGGTGACTGCACCGGAGCGGTGTCGGTTATCCACAATGACCCTTCGGTGGAAGAGGACAAGGTGCGTGTGGAGCTTTTATTCCGCAGCCGTGAGGAGATTGTTGAAATTGTGAAGGCGTACATTGAATGTATCTCCCCTGAATATATTCAGAAGAATACCATCAGCTATGAGGATATCGGATATATTTCGATTTCAGAGCTGGAAGGCTGTATTGAAAACGGTGATGCGGGGAAAACCATAAAGCTTGAGCATCTGCGCAGGATAGTTGACGATTTCAACGGTACCGGTGACAGTAAATCCGAGCCTATTGCAAATCTTTGCGGTTTATCCTCTAAGATTCTTACCGATCCTGAAGAGATCAGAAAATTTGTGGCTCAGAATAACGGAAGAGCAGCCGATGATCCCTACAGAGAAAATTACTACAGCTATCTTGCGGTCAAAAGAGCAGACATTTATTGCCGTTTTTCCGAGGATGTGGGTAAGCTCGTGCTTGTTGATACTATCGGTCTTGGCGACACACAAACGGGAATTGAGGAGGCAATGCTTGATACCGTTGATAATCAGTGTGATGCGGCTATTGTGGTAACAAAGCCTGATGCAGGCATAAGAACAGAGGACGAGAATCTCTACAATTTGCTCAGAGACAGGTTTAAGGGCAGAGATACTTCAAAATGGCTTTTCTATCTTGCAAATGAGCAGAAGGGCTACAATGAAAATGCAATAAGCACCTTTGTTGAGCAGGTAAAGGAAAAGAATTTTGCTGTTGCGGGCTGTATCCGTGTTAACAGTAAGGACAAAGATTCTGTAAGAGAGGATTTTCTCGCTCCTATGCTTAACATCTTGCTTGCAAATATGGCGCAGATTGACGGTCAGTATATTGATCAGATAAACAGTATGTGCAACGCGCTGAAGGAAAAAATCAGAGGGGTGGTAAATGACTTCCCCGAGCCTCAGAATCTCAACAGTCAGACTCTTGTGGGCCTTCAGGTGTCTCAGCTCGGCAAGGCCTGCTACAACAGGCTTACTTCAAAGCTTGCAAATCAGGTTGATTATTGGTATAAACAGAGAAATAAGCCCAACGCTGTACTCTGGAACAGAATCAAGGATATTCTCGACGGACTTGAGTCTATTCTTCCCGAGGCTGAAAAGCTTCAGGAGGCACTTGAGGACAACGGAAGTCTGATAGGAGACTATATCTGGATGACACCGCTTAACTACGTGAGAAACAAAATTACCGACCAGTTTATTGCCATTGATAAGCCTATGGAGGAGGAAACGCTCAGCTTTAAAAATGCAATTGTTGAGGAACTTTATGTCTCACTTAAAAATCTCGGCGTAAAGGTGGGAAGCACCGTTTCCTTAGAAAAGGAGCCTAAGGACCACGTTAAATGGCTGTGGGAGGTAATAGATCCGCTCATCAGGGATAAGCCCAAATACAGTCAGATACACAAGGCGTTCCAGTTTTTGAATCAGTTTGAATTCAACGTAAGAGCTCAGCTTATCCAGGAGGTAAGAAATCAGCTCGGAATCATAAATCCGATGACACCGGAGCTGTATATGCGACCGAACTATACCTTCTCAAAGCCGAATGCAGGCGAAGCAATAACCTTTTATCTGAATTCAAGACTTGCAATTCTTGAGGACGGTCTGAGACATTCACTTTCAAAGATGAACAGACTTCCCAACAGAGCCTTTTATGCGGCGGCAGAGGAATTTTATGACAGACTTACCTTTGCCAGTGACCTTGATAACAGTATATTTGTGGATATGTCTGAAATCTGGGGCGATTTCTTTACCGAATACAGTCAGCTTCTCTGGGCTGAGCAGGTTGACCGCTATAAGGAAATGGATGAGATTATGAAGGAATACGCAAACTATCTCAATATTATTTACTATAAGCTTGAAAATATGGCTTAAGGAGGAAAACAAAATGACAGATATAAAGGTTCTTATGTTAGGCGGCAAGCGCTGCGGCAAAACAACGGTGCTTTCGTCAATGTACGGTGCGATAAACGTAGCTCTTGCGGGTACCGGTCTTTCAATAAGCGTTGAGCCGGGGACCGAAAACGAGCTTAATAAGGCAAGACGTGCCATTATTGAAAAAATGAAGCTTTTTGAAAATCCGCTGACAAGCTGTGAGGTTGACGATAACCCCAGCAGCGCAGCAAGAAGCTATTCCTTCAGTCTCAGACGTGAGGTAAACGGCAAGGGCAAGGGAACGGGAATACCCTTCACGATTTACGATATTCCCGGAGAGTGGCTCGCTAACGAAAACACCGAGAAGGTAAAGGGGCTCATAAAGGAATGTCAGGTGATAATTATTGCAATAGACACACCTTATCTTTTTGCAAAAATGACCGATAAGGGCTACGGTCAGTACCACGAGCAGTACAACAAGCCGACGGAAATCACAAACTTCTTTAAGCATACTCTTTCGGCAGACGACCTTCGTGACAGAATGGTGCTTTTTGTACCTATCAAGTGTGAAAGATACTATCATCTCGATCGCTCAACCCATCTCAGAGAATTCGGACGTTGCTATATGAGAGAGGTTGCCGATGCGGTAAGTGCGGGCTACAGAGATCTTCTTTTGTATCTGCGCTCCTGCGACGAGCTTGCAAATCACTGCACTATTGCCATAACTCCCATTCTGTCTGCAGGCGGTATTGACTTTATCAGCTTTCGTGAGGATGAGAGCACGGGTAAGATGGTTTCCTATTATCAGTGTCCCGAATTTGTTGATTCGAGGGAGCTTGGATATTCGCCGAAATTCTGTGAGCAGCCGATGATATATATGCTTTCCTATCTTTTGCTTCAGGTAAGCTCATCGCAGCAGGGAAGTTCCCTTTTTCAGTTCGGTAACTATTTTACGATAGGTATGAATGCTCAGCAGATGCAGTCGGCACTTATTACGCTCAGAGCAAAGATGAAGCGTAACAGCGGTATTGCCGCTCACGACGACGGCTATCTTTTCATCCAGAATCCCAAGGGCTTGTAATTGAGGCGGTAGGAGACTATGGAAATATACTTTTATTGTAATTATACCAATTCGGGTCCCGGCTTCTGTCTGAAGCGCTTAGAGGGTGACGGGGCAGTACCCGTTACCCTGAGTGATACGGCAGGTAAGAAGGAAAAGCTCACCGACAGCTTCTTTTCCTTTGACCGCTTCAGGGTACTGTGGCAGGAGATTGCCGCCGACGAGGGGAAGATATTCAGCCCTGAGCCTGAAATGAGCTTCTTCGGTATAAGAGGAATACACGGCGAAATTTCAGGTGTGAGCGGAGTGGTTAATTTTGCAATGATTGCCGATGAGGACGAGCTTGATTATATGGAGAGCCTTGCAACGGGGATTCTTTCTGATATAGGCGGCTTCTGCAGGGGAGTATTTCCCTTTATAACGGCGGACAGAAACGAGGGGTACCGTGTGGATGCACCGGCCTTCAGAGATTATCTTTCCGCATTTGCACAAAAAAGTGCCGATCGTGAGATACCTTTTTACATCGGCAAGGGCATGAGCACCGTAAAGGATCTTCTTCGCTTCGGGGTATATACCGGCTCTGCCGATGAGGCTGTTTCGGATATGGGTCCATTCTGGCTGTGGCTTGTAAAGCCGAAGCAGCTGATAAGCGAGGAGGAGTTCAGAAAAAAAGCGGGGAATATACTATACTGAAAAATGGACGGAGAATTTCTCCGTCCGTTTTTCAATGCGCAATCGCGGGATTCACGGGTGGCAAAATGCAAGCTCTGCCCGCCATTTTTATGTGCTATTGCTCGGAGTAGGATTTCTTGCCCTCCTTGAAATGTCTGCGAAGCAGACAAAAGGGTGCCGGTTTCCGGAGGAAAGGGTGGCAGGCATCAGGCTGACGGGAGGGCCTATCTTTTTAACCTTTACGCTTTACGTTGCTTTTATGTGGATTTTACTCGAGTTAGGATTTTCTTGCCCCTCCTGAAAGGAGAGTGTTGCCCGTAAGGGTGACGGAGAGGTTCTGCTTTTTCATCTTAATGCTTCGGTGATTCTTTCACCGTGGTAACGCTTATGCCGCTATGGCACGAACCCTTCCACCGCTTACGCGGTCCCCCTTTTTCTCCGGAAACTGGCACACCCTCGTCAATTCGTGACACTCCCTCTAACAGAGGGAATTACCTAATAGGGGAAATACCTTTCAAGGGAGCCGATAATCAAAAGAACTTTTATGCTTTCTTGCTCGGGCGGAATACTTTTCACCCTTTCCCTGCTTTTTATAAAAACTGCACAAAATTAAAAATTATCCGTAGGTAATTTTCAATAGGTTATTTTTCTGTTTCGGTAGATAATAAATTTTATTAGTGTTATAATAGGCATTGTAAAACTCAAGGAGGTCTAAAAATGCTCAAAGAGAATAAAATGGGTGTTATGCCTATAAAAAAGCTTGTTATAACAATGAGTCTTCCGATGATGGTGTCTATGCTTGTTCAGGCTCTGTATAATGTTGTTGACAGCATTTTCGTTGCCAAGGTCTGCGAGGACGCTCTTACGGCAGTCTCCCTCGCCTTCCCTGCACAGAACCTTATGATAGGCGTTGCAACAGGTACCGGCGTAGGTATCAATGCTCTGCTTTCAAGATACCTGGGCGCAAGACAACAGGATAATGCCAACCGTGTTGCCGTCAACGGTATTTTGCTCTGCTTTTTCAGCGGTGCAATCTTCTTTCTCTTTGGCCTTTTCGGCACAAGACTTTTCTTCTCTTCTCAGGTAGACACCGAAAGTCCCATCTATACCTATGGTGTTGACTATCTCAGCACTGTATGTATGCTTTCTCTCGGTCTTTTCGGTCAGGTTACAATGGAAAGACTTATGCAGGCAACAGGCAAGACCACTCTTTCAATGATAACCCAGCTTACAGGTGCAATTATAAACATAATCCTTGACCCCATATTTATTTTCAGCAAGGGAGACATCCTCTTCGGCGATATTGCCATGCCCTTCGGCTTCGGTATGGCTGCAAGAGGTGCGGCTGTCGCCACCGTTATCGGTCAGTTCACCGCCTTCTTTATAGGATGCATTCTTCAGGTAAAATGCAACAGAGAAATCAGGCTCAGCTTCAAGGGCTTCAGGCCCGATTTCAGGCTCATCCTCGAAATATATAAAATCGGTATTCCTTCAATTCTGATGGTAGGCATCGGCTCCTTTATGACCTTCTGCCTCAATAAGATTCTGCTCGGCTTCACGCCTACCGCAGCGGCAGTGTTCGGTGTTTACTTCAAGCTTCAGTCCTTTGTGTTTATGCCCGTATTCGGTCTTAATAACGGCGTTATCCCTATAATAGCCTTCAATTACGGAGCAAGAAACAAACAAAGAATTATAAAAACAGTGCGCTTCAGCTGCGCCATTGCCGTAAGTGTTATGACCTTCGGCACCATTCTTATGTGGATTATGCCCGAAACTATGCTCCGTCTTTTCGATGCAAGCGAGGATATGATGGGAATAGGCGTACCCGCCCTGAAAACCATCAGCACCTCCTTTATTCTCGCAGGTGTAAGCATAAACCTCGGTGCCGTTTTTATGGCTTTTGGAAAAAGCTATTTTTCAACAATTGTTTCCTTCGCAAGACAGATTGTTGTGTTACTGCCTGCCGCTTATCTTCTTTCAAAAACCGGCGAGATAAACAACGTATGGCTTTCCTTCCCTATTGCAGAATTTATGAGCCTGCTCGTCACAATTGTCAGTTTTATCTTTGTATATAAAACCATAATCGCAAAGCTCTGTGTCAACACAGCAGACTCCGACTCAAAATAAATCAGTAAAAAAAGGGACTGTAAAAAAAGTGCAGATCGCATAAAACAAGATAAATAAAGGGTTTCTTCGGTTATGGGCTGACTGAAGAAACCCTTTAAAATATAAAAAATGATGAAGAACAGACAAAAACACTGTTTTTGTGTTTTATGCTACAAACAAACCTCGCCCTCGGAGTACCTTTGTACGCCGTCAGGTAACCCAAAATAAAGCTTTTCGCTTTATTTTGGCTCGGTTTGTTCATTCTGCGCATTTTTTCCGAGCGCCTAAAAAGGAGCTGAAAAAACTTTCATTTTTTTACAGCTCCTTTTGATATTTGCTTTTTCGGTTTTTCAGGCGCGGTACTTTTAGCTTTTACAGCCCCTCTTTTAAACTATTCCTTAGGAATATCAGCCTGTTCCTTCCCTTGCTTTTTAAGCTTTATGAAATGCCTTATGAGATAAATAATACAACCGACCGGAATTGCTATTATAATTATCTCAACAATACGGTGCATGGGAAAAATTTCATATATTCCGTCACCGAGAATTGTAAAAAGCACAACACGGGGCATAATACCAACAACGGAGGCTATAAAATATTTGATAAAGCCGCAGCGTGATGCGCCCCAGAAAAGGCTTACAAAGTCAATGGGGAAAACAGGCAGGGCACGGATAACAAGCAGCGTGGGGAAATTTTCGTTGAGCTTCATATCCAACACCTTTTTGCCCGGCTTTGTTTTTGAAAGCAGCTTGTTTACGTAGGGTCCGCCGAGGAAAAGGCCCAAAAGATAGGTAACCGTAACCTCAAGAATAATACCCACCAGACTTATAAGGCAGGCAGTAGGTGTAGGAAATGCCATACCGATTGAAACATATATAAGCATTGCGGGAATAATAAACAATACCGACTTAACAAGATAAACACCCCAGATTGTAGCAAGGGCAATTATCATATTTGTACTTGCCTCAACAAGAGCGCGCACATCAATATTTTTAAGCTTTTCATAATTGAGCACCGCGACAACAAAAATCGTCATCGCAACAGCAACTCTGAGAAAAGCCATCAGCGTAGATTTCGTTTTACTGTTCATAAAGCTCTCCTAAAAAATGAATCGACTAATTATATACTTTTTTTAACAATAATACAAGGCAAATCCTGCATATATTACATTTATTTAAAATTTATTTAATTATAAAAGTATAGACTTTTTATCTGTATTATGATATATTATTATGAAATGTATTTACGATTGTTTTCGGTGAGGTGTAAACAGATGACAATTAAAGAAAAGGCTGAAAGAGCCGCCGTAGGTGCAACTCTTGATACGCTTCTGAAATATATAGATAAAAACCCTGAGGAAAACCTTCTCAAGCTTATCTCTCTGGGTGAAAAGCTTCTCGGCGGTACCTTCCCTCAGAGCAGTATTGAGGCTGCACGAAGAGCCGTCAGGGAAGGCGAAAGCAATATGTACTATCGCTTTGCAATGAGTATGCTCAAGGATATCGACAGGGGACTGCTTAAAAAGCTGCTTCTTTCCATGGGCCTCGGTGCGGGCGTAAAGGGTACCAAGGCAGTACGTAAAAACAGAGACATCTATAAGTGTAATATACCCTTCCTTATGCTCATGGACCCCACAAGTGCATGTAATATGAAGTGTAAGGGCTGCTGGTCAGCAGAGTACGGCCACAAAAACAGCCTTACCTATGATGAGATGCACAGCATTGTAAAGCAGGGCAGAGAGCTCGGTACTCACGTTTATATGTACACCGGCGGTGAGCCTCTTATCCGCAAGGACGATATTATAAAAATCTGTGAAGAGTACCCCGACTGTGCCTTCCTTGCCTTTACAAATGCAACCCTCGTTGATGAGAAATTCTGTGAGGAAATGAAGAGAGTGGGCAACATCACTCTTGCAGTCTCCGTTGAGGGTGACCAGAATTCAAGTGATGCAAGACGCGGTGAGGGTCACTACGAAAAGGCGCTTAAGGCTATGGAGCTTCTTAAGAGCAAGGGCTGCCTTTTCGGCATCTCCGTATGCTATACAAGAGACAACGTACCTACCGTTACAAGCGATGAATTCCTTGACAAGATGATAGAATGCGGCGTCAAGTTTGCTCTCTATTTCAACTTTATGCCCATCGGTCACGATGCCCCCGTTGACCTTATCCCCACACCCGAGCAGAGAGAGCATATGTACTATTGGCTCAGAAAGGTACGTAATCAGAAGACAGGCAAGCCCCTCTTCTTTATGGACTTCCAGAGCGACGGTGAGTATCCCGGCGG
>JAZULG010000113.1:0-2574 GCA_045603005.1 Acutalibacteraceae bacterium | reverse complement strand
ATATTATGAAGGGCTACTACAAGATGCCCAAGGCTACGTCCTCTGCAATCGATAAGGACGGATGGCTTCATACCGGTGACCTTGCCTGCAAGACAGAAGACGGAAACTACAAGATTACCGGCAGACTCAAGGATATGATTATCCGTGGCGGTGAAAACATTTATCCGAAGGAAATCGAAGAATTTATCTATACTCATCCCAAGGTAAGCGATGTTCAGGTTATCGGTGTGCCCGATGAGCAGTACGGTGAAGAAATTGCCGCCTGTATCATTCTCAAAGAGGGTGAATCAATGACAGAGGCAGAAATGAAGCAGTTTGTCCGTGATCATATGGCAAAGCATAAGGTTCCGAGATATGTTGATTTTGTTGATTCATTCCCGATGAATGCCGCAGGTAAAATTCTTAAATACAAGATGCGTGAGCAGGCTATTGAAAAATACGGACTTCAGAAGGCAAATTCTGTTGAGACCGCATAAATTAAAACTAAAGTGCTTCGCTTGTCGGAGCACTTTGCTTTGAAAAGAGATGATTATATGAAGTATCCGATTATAGACTGTCACTGTCATGTCTATCCCGATAAAATTGCACAAAGAGCTGTAGAAAGCATAGGCAATTTCTATGATCTTGCGATGTTTTATGACGGAAAGGCTTCGACTCTTGTTGAGTACGGCTCCAAGGCGGGAGTTAAGCATTTTATAGTGTTTTCGGTTGCAACAACGCCTGCTCAGGTCCAGTCTATAAACAGTTTTATAGCTGAAACCGTTAAAAGCAGCAACGGGCTTATGATCGGGCTCGGTACTCTTCACCCCGATTCTGAAAACATAGAAGGGGATATCGAACAGATAAAAGCACTTGGTCTTAAGGGTGTAAAAATGCATCCTGATTTTCAGAAATTCGAAATCAACAGTGATAAATGCGATAAGATTTACGCCTTATGTGAAGGCGTGCTTCCTGTATACCTTCACACCGGTGACAGCAGATACAGCTTTTCAAATCCGGACAATATGATACCCGTTCTCGAGAAATACCCCGAGCTTACGGTTATCGGTGCTCATTTCGGTGGCTGGTCCTGCTGGAAGGAGGCGGCGAAGAAGCTCAGCGGATACAAAAACTTCTACGTTGACTGCTCATCAAGCTTTGATTGGTTTACACCTGACGAAGCTGCGGAGCTTGTAAGGATGTACGGTGCAGACAAGGTGCTTTTCGGTACTGATTTCCCTATGTGGAGTCACGAAAAGGAGCTCGAATTCTTCTTTTCTATGAAGCTTACCGACGAAGAGCAGGAGAAAATTCTATATAAAAATGCAATTGAGCTTTTTCAGATAAAAATTTGAAAAAAATATATAAAAGCTATTGACTTTAACTTCTTAAAGTGCTAAAATACTTTCAAATTTAATATTAAAGGCTATGACGAAGACGGAAGAAGTCAAGTTTTCACAGAGAGTCGACGGTGCTGTAAAGCCGATAAAACAACATTTCAGTTCCTATCACTTCCGAGCCGAAGGTCCGAAAACCTATGGTCAGTAGATACCTTCCGTGATTGCTGCGTTAATGCATAGAGCTTGTCAGAGCTTGAGGTGGCGGAGTTTTCCGCAATTTGAGTGGTACCGCGGGTATTATAAACTTAGTTTATTGCTCGTCTCAAAGGTTTCTTTGAGACGGGTTTATTTTTTACTTTTTAACATAAAGGAGGCAAAAGCAATGGAAATGAACAGAATCGACAGCGAACTCAGAGAGGTGGCTTTCCGAATTAAGGAGATGCGTGAAATTGCAGGTTACAGTGTTGAAGAAATGGCCGCAAAGGTTGATCTTACTGTCGATGAATACATTTCATACGAATCGGGTGCCGATGATTTACCCTTCTCTTTTATCCATAAGTGTGCAAAGGTTTTCGGCATAGGCAAAACCGACCTTCTCGAAGGACGAAGCAGTAATCTTTCATCATATACCGTTACAAGAAAGGGTCAGGGAAAGGTTATATCAAAGGACGAGGATGACGGTATTGAGATTGATCATCTTGCTCTTCTTTTCCGAAATAAGCTTGCTGAGCCCTATCTCGCTAAATATGAGTATAAAGAGGAGCTTCAGAATAAGGAAATTGCAACCACTACACACAGCGGTCAGGAGTTTGACTATGTTATTTCAGGTAAACTTAAAATCCGTGTGGGTAAGCATACCGAGGTTCTTGAAGCAGGGGACAGCATCTATTACAGAAGCTCCACTCCTCACGGTATGATTGCCGTTGACGGTGAGGACTGTACCTTCCTTGCAGTTGTTATTGCAGGTGAAGATACCATTGAACAGCAGGTTGTAAAGGAGCATAAGATTACAAAAACAACTCATAACCTTGTTGTTGAAAAATTTATCGAAACTACTGAGGATGAAAACGGTGTCCTTCAGGATATCAGCTTCAAGAATGAAGATAAATTCAATTTCGCTTATGACGTTGTTGATGCAATTGCAGATAAATATCCCGATAAGCTTGCTATGCTTCATATCTCCAACGATATGACAGAAAGGCGCTTTACCTTTAAGGATATAAAGAAGGAGTCGTCCCGTGCGGCAAACTATTTC
>JAZULG010000112.1:0-5714 GCA_045603005.1 Acutalibacteraceae bacterium | reverse complement strand
TGGATCCTAATATTGAAGAGCTGACAGACATAAAAACTGCCGTAAGCGAGGCTGTTACAAACGCCATCGTTCACGGCTACAGAGATAAGGAAGGAAAAATTTACATAACCGTCAGCCTTTTTGATAATAATATGGTCAGAGCCAGAATCCGTGACAAAGGGATAGGTATTGAAAATATTGAAAAAGCCATGGAGCCCCTTTTCACAACGGCAAAGGGTGAAAGGGCAGGTCTCGGCTTTGCCGTTATGGAATCCTTTATGGACAGAATAAGGGTTACTTCAAAACCGGACAAGGGTACGACGGTTACCCTCGAAAAGAAAATACGGGGGAAAATAATCTGAGGAGGACCTCCAGGTGACAGACAATAACCTTAGCCGCAGTGAGCTTATAGGCAATAACTACGGTCTTGTTCATTCCTGCGCCAACAAATTCAGGGGCAGAGGGGTAGAGTATGAGGACCTTTTTCAGGCGGGCTGTGTAGGGCTCATAAAGGCGGCGGACAATTTCGATAAAGAGAGAGGCTTTGCCTTTTCCACCTATGCCGTACCCGTAATACTCGGTGAAATCAGACGGATATTCCGTGACGGAGGCGCAGTGAAGGTGGGAAGAAGCCTGAAGGAAAGGTCACGTCAGGCGATGAAAATAAGAGAGGAGCTTGCCCTTGAGCTTTCGAGGGAGCCTACTGTCAGTGAGCTTGCCGAGAAGCTCGGCGTTGATATTGCAACGGCATCGGAGCTTATAACCGTCTCACTGCCCACCGTTTCTCTTACCGCCTGTGATGACGACGGCAAGGAAAATCAGCTTGACATTCCCACAGAGGCACCCGAGGCAGAGATAACGGAAAAGATGGCACTGAAAAGTGTTGTCGATTCCCTTGAGGAAAGGGACAGGCGGCTTATAGAGCTGCGCTATTTCAGAGGTATGACTCAGGTGAATACCGCAAAGGAGCTGGGTATGAGTCAGGTGCAGGTTTCACGGCGTGAAAAGGTAATTCTCGGAATAATGAGAAAAAGCATGAGCTGAGGCTGCTGTGTCCCTTCGGTTATTGAAAAATAGAGTGGAATTTTTTAAAATAGTATGCTATAATAAAAAGAAGTCAGCCTCAGAAGGCAAAAGGGGAGACAGTTCTTTCTCTCTTATTACTGAGGCGAGGTACGGCTTTTGCGCCGAGTTTAAAACAAAGGAGAAAACCAATGACAAGGTTTAAGAAATATATAAGTCTGATGCTTGCGGCGGCAATAATGCTCTGCTTTGCAGGCTGTTCAAGGGATGTCACTACGGCAGACACCTTCTTTATGGAAAAGGAGTCTGCAGCTGCGGATGTGTCCGCAACGGTCAGTGATACCTCGGTTTTCTGCGACACAACAGCCTTCAAGGAGCTTGTGCGTGTTTCGAAAACCGATATGACGGCACTGTGCTTCAGTGAGGAAAGCTTGTCTCCCTCGGTTTATGACTCAGGCTCAAACAAGCTCTGGAGAAGTCTGCCCGAAAGCTATCTCGGAGAAAAGGCAGGCGTTATATGCATAACTCTTCTCATCGGCGGCAACGAATATACCCTCAACTCACAGAGTGACTGCAGGGCAGCCGATAAAATCAGCTACGAAACAGACGAGGACAGCATAAAGATAAATTATACCTTCGCCAAAAAGCTTTCCGACGGTACTGTTATCGATATTACAGTACCCGTGGTATACAGAGGTGCCGACGGTACCGTAAGCGTAAGTGTAGACTGCTCGGCAATCGGTATGGGAGATACAAGTGACGGAGTGGTGCTCAGGTCAGTTGCTCTTCTTCCCTGGCTTGGTGCAGAGGCGACTTTCACCGAGGGAGATTTTCTTCTTATTCCCGACGGAAGCGGCGTACTTATTGATACGGGAGCGACCTCTCAGAGCGTTAAAAGCTATAAAGCAGAGCTTTACCGTGAGGGCGACGGCGCTTCGGCTATTATGCCCGTTTTCGGAATGAAATCCGGTGAGGCGGCCTTTGTTGCCGTAATCGACGAGGGCGATGCCATCGCAGATATCAGAGCCTTCAGGGCTTCGGACAGCGAGGGAAGCAACAGAGTTTATGCCGAGTTTGAAATAACCCCTGCCTCTGAGACAGAGGAGGGCTATCAGGTATCCTCGGTGAGCTATAAGGGCAATATAAAGCTTTCCTACCGCTTCATCTCAAAGGAAAACGCTGACTATACTGCAATGGCGACGGTGGCAAGAGAGCTTATGATAAGAAACGGCTCCCTCACATCGGATAACAGAGCCTTCAGCGACGGATATCCCTTCAGCCTTTCTCTTATCGGCGTTGCGGATAAGAAGGTTTATACGGATTTTGCTCAGTGCTATGATATACTTACTGCTCTCGGCTCGAGAGGAATAAGTAACATAAATCTCTGCTATGAGGGTATCTTTCAGGGCGGTACGCAGCAGGAAAGCGGTACGGAGCTTGATGAGAGGCTCGGAGACAGTGGGCAGCTTTCCGAGCTTGAGAGCCTTGTTGAGTCTCAGGGTATAAGGGTATATGCGGGGACAAATCTTTTTGCCTTCTCCGATTATCCCGAGGATGTGAGCCTTGATATGAATGCAGAGCCTTCAGAAGCTCAGCTTGATGACTTTATTGATTATAAGGCATATATATTCTCACCTGCATTTGTCAGTGAGAGAGTCAACAGGATGCTTTATGAGCACCGCACCTCCTTCTTTGACGGTATATGCGTAAAGGATGCGGGAAAAATGCTTCCCTGCGATTATTCAAAGGGAGAGGTTGTGCTTCTGACGGATGCACAAAGGCTTCTTGCATCTCAGCTCGGTGGTATTTCCGCAACGAAAAGGCTTATGGTAAATAAGGGTAACCTTTATGCAATAAAATATGCTGACTTTGTTTCACAGCTTCCCGACACAAGCTTTTACACCGGGGAGGATTACTGCAGGCAGATACCCTTTGTTCAGATTGTTCTTCACGGTATATGCGACTACTCTCTTTCACCGATAAACCTTGCAGAGGATAGTACGGAAGCATTTCTCAGGTCGGTTGAATACGGTGCAGTACCTTCCTATGAGTGGTACTACGCTGACCGTTCCGAGGGCGACACTGCAGACAGCTATCATTATCTTAACTATGCGTCTCAGGCAAAGCAGCAGTATGAGCTTGCTCAGAAGGCACTCGGTGACCTGAGAGGCTCGAGAATAACCGACCACGGTATGGCGGCTGAAAATGTTTACTTTACGGTTTACGATAACGAGACCGAAATATACGTCAACTACTCCGACGAGGCTGTTACTGTATCGGGTTTTACCGTTGAGCCGAAAAGCTTTATAAGAGTCAACTGATATATAATAAAAAGGGACTGTGAGAGAACAGTCCCTTTTTCATGCTCGTGAATAAAGGCTGTATATACAAAAAGCAGTGCATAATGAATAATCCGCAGTACTTTTTAACAAAAATGTTGAAAAGTCTGTTAGCAAAGTTGAAAACCTTACATTTTCAGGCCGTAAAATTGTGTGAAAATGTGGAAAAACTGCAGTTTTGAACTTTTTTAACCGGGTTTTCAACATAGGTAAGAAAAAAACTTTACAGCGAATTTCCAGCTGTAAAGTTTTTCCCTTTACTGAAAAATTGTATAAAAAGTGAATAATCAGCTCTTAGTTGCATCCTGTGCGGCAGCATCCTCGCCTTCTTTTCTTTTACGAAGAATATTGCGAAGGAAACAGATATAGGAGCCTGAATAGAGAGTTCCGAGGCTTTTCTGCCGTTTGATTTTACAAAGCAGAGCACAAAGAAAATATACGATAATTACAAGAGTGACGTCGGCTCTGAAGGCATAGGTTTGAGGTCGGAAGCCGATTCCGTAATCTTCTATGGTGGAGGTTTTGTAGATCATATAAAGAGAGGTGTTATAAAGGGCGACAGCAGAGGCAATTACCGAAATTTCAAAAACTATTATAATGTCGGTGGGAAGCTGGTCGGTAAGAGACGCAATGATTTTTCCGTTTTTTTCTGCTCTTCCGCTGACCTTTATAAGGGTGAGGATACATATGATTGATGCAAAAGAGAGAATAAGGATTTTTTTCGCAAGGGAAAAAACCTTCCCTGAAATCTCGCGATGCATATTCTCATAGTAGTTTGTGTCTTCGCGAAACAGAAGACCCTCTGAGAAGCTTAAGTAAAGGTCGCAGTTGTCGGTATATTCCGATGCTTTTTCTCGTATGTGGTCAACATAACCGGGAAGTGACCCCTGCTCGTAGTAAGGATTACTGCAGTTTCGGATTATAATAAAGGGATGTGTCTCGCTTGCGAAAAGATGGCGTATTTCGGTGCCTGCTGAGCTGCCCTGAATTTCGGAAATATTTGAGACAATTCTGTTGGTGCTGTGATTGACAACGGCAAATTTCACACCCTTAAGGCTTTTGAGATATTCAACGGTGCTTTTATATTTGGAACTGCCCAGACTCATATAGTAGTCAAACTTTTCGTAGGATGAGCCTTCGTCGGGACTGAAGGCTCTTGAATAATTGAGACTGTAATCCATAACACAGTCAATGGTGTTTTCAATTTCCTGCTGCTTGTATTCACTTGTGTCATAATCGAAGTTGAAGGGCTGGGTGAAGACGTTTTTTACCGCTGCACGGTTTGTTACCTGCAAAATAAACATATCGGTTATGTATCCGGAGGTACACCATGTAATTGCGGTGATGAAAACAAGGAGAATGCATTTGAAGGCTCTTGTATAAAAAAGATTAGAGTATTTTTTCATAAGTATCATCTCACGGTAAAAGATTGCATATATCGGCAAGCTCGTTCATTGAGAGCTTTTCGGGGCGTACATTTCTGTCGATACCCGCTTCATCGAGTATTGCATAAAGCTCATCCTTTGAGATTGAAAGGCCTGAGCTCAGAGAGTTGACAAGGGTTTTTCTTCTCTGGGCAAAGGCTGCCTTTACCATTCTGAAAAATTTCTTCTCGTCAACCTTTACCGCAGGCTCTTTTCTGATATCGAGCTTTATTACCGTACTGTCAACGTTGGGGGCGGGCATAAAGGAGCCTCTCGAAACATTGAAAAGCTGCTTTGCGGTTGAGTAATAATTGGTACAGACCGTAATTGCACCCGAATCCCTTGAGCCGACGGGTGTACAGAGTCTGTCAGCGGCTTCCTTCTGCACCATAACGGTGATGCTGTCGATGGGGTAGTGTCCCTCGAGGAGCATTGTGAGAATGGGACTTGTGATATAGTAGGGAAGATTAGCGCAGACGACTACCCTCATATCTCCGAATTTCTCTCTGATAAGCTCGTGAAGGTCAATTTTCATTATATCTGCATTTACGCATTCGAAGTTATCATACTCGGAAAGAGTGTCGCTGAGTACGGGAAGAAGCCTTGTATCAAGCTCAACGCAGACTACCTTCTTACTTCTTTTGCAAAGCTCGTTGGTGAGTACTCCCACACCGCCGCCGATTTCAATCACACCCGTATTTTCGTCGGTACCGCACAAGTCCGCCATTTTAGGGCAGACCGAGGGGTTGATTATAAAGTTCTGACCGAGAGCCTTTGAAAAGCTTACCCCGTGCTTTTCCATAACCGCTCTGACGGTGCGGATATCGGATAAATTATCCATTTATCACATCTCCTGACATAAAAGTATTGCAATTTGAGTTTTTTATCTGTATAATTATATCACATATTATAAACGAGGTGAAGTATAATGTCAATTCTTGTTACCGGC
>JAZULG010000111.1:0-15612 GCA_045603005.1 Acutalibacteraceae bacterium | reverse complement strand
GTGTCCACATATCCGAGGTTATATTTTTCGGGCCGACAGCCTTGCCGTCCTTACCTGCACTTTTACCCGCGTATTTTCCGAAGGTTTCGGAAACGCCCTTATTCTTATCTGCCACTGTCGATCCTCCTTTTTTACTGCCTTTTTATTAACTGCTCACGAGAGTACGCCTTGTTATATCCGCTCCCGCAAGTCTTAGATTTTCTTCAACATTTTCATAACCTCTGTCAATATGACTAAGGCCCGTTATTACGGTACGTCCGTGAGCGGCAAGACCTGCAATAACAAGCGCCGCACCGCCCCTTAAATCGGGGCACACCGCCTTCGCTCCCTGCAGAGATGATACTCCGTCAATGGGCGCAACTCTGCCCTCTATTTTAATTTTCGCTCCGAATCTCGCAAGCTCACTGACATGCTTGAAACGGCTTTCAAATATATTTTCAACTATAACGCTTGTTCCCCTTGCAACAGCAGCAACCGCCATAAAGGGCGCCTGAGCATCGGTGGGAAAGCCCGGGTATGGCATTGTTCTTATATCACGCATCGGTCCGGGACGCCTTTTCATTTCGAGCCTTACCGAATTACCGTATTCCTTTATCACACAGCCCGACCCCTCAAGTATGGGAAGCACCGAGCTGAAATGTCTCGTATCGGTATTGTTGAGCGTCAGTTCTCCTCCTGACGCCGCACCTGCACAAAGATATGTCAGGGCAACTATTCTGTCGGGAATGACACTGTGCTCACAGCCGTGAAGCCTCGGCGCTCCGTCTATGATTATATCACCGTCGGCACAGACCTCTATTTTGCAGCCTGCAGAGCAAAGAAACCTTGCAAGGTCGCTGATTTCCGGCTCTCTTGCCCCGTTGTGTATAACTGTTCTGCATTCGGAAAGAGCAGAAGCAAGCATAATATTTTCTGTTGCTCCCACACTCGGGAAGGAAAGGCTTACCACACAGTCTGCTTTTCTTTTCGGCATCGAGCATATTATCTCGCCTGAGGTTTCCTCAAACTCTGCGCCTAATTTTTTAAGTGAGCTCAGGTGAAGGTCTATGGGTCTTAACCCGATTTCACAGCCGCCGGGAGATGAGAGCATTGCCTTTCCCGTCCTGCCGAGAATTGAGCCGAGAAACACTATCGACGAGCGCATTTCACGCATAAGCCAATCGGGTATTCTGTAGCCTGATACTCCTGAGGAATCAACCGTGACCGTGTGCCTTCTCCGCTCAACCTTACAGCCGAGATGCCGCAGTATGCTGACCGCCGCATCAACGTCACTGAGCAAGGGTCAGTTATGAATTACGCTCACCCCGTCAACAAGTACCGTTGCCGCAAGAATCGGCAGGGCACTGTTTTTTGAGCCCTGCACGTCTATCTCTCCGCAAAGCCGTCTGCCGCCGTCGATAATTATGCTCTGCATATAATCACACCTTTCACCCTATGATATGCAAAAGAGTGAAAATGAGTGATTTTTTCTGTCTTTTTCTTACTTTATGAGCGAAAGAACGATATCTGCAATCTGCTCCTTGGCATCAGCTACCGCCATTGCCTTTGCATTTTCTTCAATCTCTTTTCTGAGCAGGTCATCATTGACAAGAGAAAGGAAAAGGTCATTCATTTTTTCCTTTGTAAGTTCTTTTTCCTCTATAACTCTTGCCGCATTCTTATTCACAAGCGCCATCGCATTGTGGTACTGATGATTTTCTGCAACGTTGGGAGAAGGAATAAGTATCGATGCCTTTCCGAGAGCCTGAAGTTCTGAAAGTGAGCTTGCGCCCGCGCGGCAGATGACAAGGTCAGCCGCAGACATACAAACATCCATATCGCTTATGTATTCACGTATTTCTACATTACTGCAGTTTTCGCAGTCAACGCCCTTTTCCTTAAGCTTTTCGGGCACCCAGAGTCCGTACTGACCCATAGCGTGAAGGAAGTATAAATCCTTATTGCCGCTATGCTCTGAAATAAGGTCAACCATAGCGTTATTTATTGTCATAGCACCGAGAGAGCCGCCCATTGAAAGAATAAGCTTCTGATTATCCTTTATGCCGAGTTTCGCTCTGCTGATGTCTCTGTCTGCTCTGAGCATTTCGCCTCTTACGGGAAGGCCCGTAACGGTAACGGGATTTTTTGCTTCAAGATATTTCTCTGCCTCTGCAGCTGTGAGCATAACTCTGTCCACAACCTTGGCGAGTGCCTTATTGGTAATACCCGGATAAGCATTCTGCTCGTGAATTGCGGTGGGAATACCCATTTTTGCCGCCATTCTTACAACAGGTCCGCTGACGTAGCCGCCAAAGCCCACAACAACATCGGGGTTGAAGGATTTAAGTATCTTTTTCACTCTGCCGTTGCAGGTAAGAAGATAC
The DNA here is from genome assembly GCA_045603005.1 of Acutalibacteraceae bacterium. GTDB lineage: Bacteria > Bacillota > Clostridia > Oscillospirales > Acutalibacteraceae > UBA6857. The sequence goes on along the minus strand of JAZULG010000111.1, from coordinate 13,249 downwards.
CAGACGGTAAGAATGTTTCTGAATATATTTACTATCGAGATTTTTCTCTGAAAGCCTGAGATTTTTATTGTTGTAAAATCAAAGCCTGCATTGGGTACAAGCCTTGACTCCATCTTGTCTTTAGTGCCCACAAAAAGAATTTCCGCATCGGGATGCTTCTCCCTTACAACGCCTGCCACTGCAAGCGCAGGATTTATATGTCCTCCGGTACCGCCGGCGGCAAAAAGAATTTTCATATCTTTACTCCCCTTCTCTGTCTTTATTATTCTTTTTCAAGTGATGAGCTTCTCGAAACGGAAAGCACAATGCCCATTTCGCAAAGCAGTACTATAAGAGCCGTACCGCCATAGCTGAAGAAGGGAAGAGCTATACCCGTATTCGGGAAAATATCCGTTACAACACAGATGTTGATTATGACCTGCAACGCTATCTGTATCATTATTCCCATTACAACAAGTGAGCCGAAATAGTCACGGCTGCGCTTGGCTATCACAAAGCCTCTCCAGATAAGCAGTGCAAAAAGAAGTATCACAAGCACCGCCCCCACAAAGCCTAATTCCTCACAGATAACGGGGAATATAAAGTCGTTCTGAGGCTCAGGAATGTAAAGCTGCTTCTGTCTTGAATTGCCGAGTCCGACGCCGAAAAGTCCGCCTGAGCCGATTGCATAAAGTCCGTTGACGGTCTGATATCTTTCCCAGCTTCCGTTATCCTTTTCAAGCCATGCGGTTATTCTTTCAGCACCGAAGCCGCCAAGCTTTTCAAGCATTGAAGGATTAAGGAGAACTACTGCTACAACTGCCGCAATTCCAAGCCCAACCCAGACGAAATATCTCACTCTCGTACCGCTCAGCCACAGCATAAACACGCCCATGGCAAACAACAGTATAGTGCAGGAATAATGGCTTTCAAGGAAGATAAGACCGCAATAGGTGACGATTATAAGAGCAACAACAAAGCAGGCTCTGAAGGGGTTTTTCGCAAAGCTGAAAAGCTTAGATTCCCACTTTGTAAGACCGTCTGCCCTGAAATCGAGCTTTATTGACTTTCCTCCCGGTGCTCTGAGAGGCTTTTTAAGCACGCAAAGCACGTAGGCAAGAACAAGTATCATCGAGAGCTTTGCAAATTCAGAGGGTTGAAGCTGAAAGGAGCTGCCGAACTCTATCCATCTTTTTTCGCTTTTGCCTATGTTTATTATCAGCGTAAAAACAAGCACAAGCATAGTACCGAAATATGCAAGAAGAGCAAAGCGGCCGTTATAGAGTCTGTAGTCAATTTTACTCAGAATGTAAAGTCCTGCAAAGCCGATTACAGCATTCTTCAGCTGTGAATAAAACAGCGCATTCGCTCCTCCTCTGTTGGATGCCGCATAGGCATAGGAGGCAGAATACATCATTATTATGCCGAAGGTAAAAAGGAGAAGGACCGTACAGGCAAAAATAAGATCGAAGCTGCCGCGCTGAACTATGTTCGTGGAAAATCTCCTTCTCGGAGTTCTCCCTGCACCGCCCTTTTTCCTATCTGTCATAATACGTTCCTCCCTTAAGGACCTGAGTCCTGCTTATAAGCATCAGATTACGGTATAAATAAGTGCGATACCGATTGCTGAGCCGATTGTACTTACAAGTGTGAACACTGCAACTATTTTCTTTTCGTTCCAGCCGCACATTTCAAAGTGATGGTGAATAGGTGCCATCTTGAACACCTTTTTCTTGCGGATTTTGATTGAGCCGATCTGGATAATATCGGATACGGCTTCTATTACGTAAACAATACCTACGGGCAGAAGAATGAGCGGACACTCTATTGCATAAGCAAGAGCAACTATCATACCGCCAAGGAACATTGAGCCCGTATCACCCATCATTACCTTTGCAGGATAATGATTCCAGATGATGTAGCCTGCGCAGGCACCTGCAAGTGCCGCACCGAGAATACTTACCGAGGTATTTTTCATAAGAAGAGCCATAACCGTAAATGCAACACCTACAGGAATGGTAACACTTCCGCAAAGACCGTCGATACCGTCGGTGAAATTTACCGCATTGATTGTGCCGTAAATAACACAGATGCCGAAAATAAAGAAGAATATCATACCGGGTATGCTGTCAAGGGTGAGAATACCGTAGAAGGGTATATACATTCTTGTGCTGCCGCATATTGCAAGAGATGCAAGATAGCCGCCGATTATAAGCACCTGAGGAATTGTCTTCTGAATTTCCGTAAGACCTAAGTTTCTCTTTTTTACAACCTTTATATAGTCATCAGCAAAGCCTACAAGAGCAAACATCACAGCCATAAGCACGCCTGCGAGAAGTCTTGTATACTGCTGATATTTTGTTTCGGCAAGATTGCTGAAAACGTCAACTCCGCCTATTCTGCAGGCAACAAGAGCAACAGCCGTTGCAACAATTGAACCGATTATAAACATTATGCCGCCCATAGTGGGTGTGCCCTGCTTTTTTGCGTGCCACTTGGGACCGATATCGGTAAGAATATTCTGACCGAATTTCAGCTTATGAAGCACGGGGATAAGAAAATATCCGAGCACTGCAGTAAGACCGAAGGACACTGCAAGCGAAATTAAAATTGCTATGATTTCGTTCATTAAAAAACATCCTTTCAATTATACACTACACATCGCTGAGACAGTCAAGAACTATCCTTCTCTCATCGCAGGGGATCTTTTCCTCCCCCACTATCTGATAGGTTTCATGACCTTTTCCGCATAATAAAATAATATCATCCTTTTGCGCCGTTTTCAAGGCGTATTCGATGGCTTTTGCTCTGTTTTTCTGTATATAGACGGGAATCTTTGTTTTTTGCATACCCTCAAGTATGTCGTCTATTATTTTTTCAGGCTCCTCGGTACGGGGGTTGTCGCTTGTTACCACAGCAACGTCACTGAGTCTTGCAACCGCCTCACCCATAAGGGCACGCTTGCTTTTATCTCTGTCTCCTCCGCAGCCGAAAACCGTGATTATTCTGTTTTTTCTGAAGCTTTTCAGTGAGAGAAGTGTCTGCTTTATTCCGTCGGGGGTATGGGCATAGTCTATTATGACTCGGAAGGGAGCATTAATATTCATAATCTCCATTCTTCCTCTGACTCCGGAAAAGCTTCGCAGTGCCGCCGCACATTCCTCGAGGGATATGCCTGCACAGGTTGCCACCGCAATTGCCGCCATAGAGTTCATTATATTGAATTCACCTGGAAGCTGAAGCTTTATTCTGTGAATAATACTGTCGCCTACAATGGCGTAATCCGTAATATTTTCCTCATACCTTATGCACTTGGCGGTAAAGGACGCAGTATCCTTTTTTGCAGAGTAGGTTATCACCTTGCCCGATGACGCCGAAATGAATTCATCGCTGAAGGGGTCATCCTTATTTATTATTGCCCTTTCACAGCAAGAAAACAGACTCAGCTTCGCTTTTTTGTATTCTTCCATAGTGCCGTGAAAATCAAGGTGGTCCTCGGTGAGATTTGTAAACACCGCCGCATCAAAGTGAAGTCCGTAAAGCCTTCCCTCGCTGAGTCCCTGAGAGGATGCCTCCATTATACAGTACTCAGCACCGCTTCCGGCAATATCGTAAAACATTCTGTGCAGTGAAAAGCATTCGGGGGTAGTGAAATCCGCCTGCCTGCTTTCGCCTGATATTATGTTTTCAACCGTGGATATAAGACTGCATTTTTTTCCCGCAGCGGTGAATATACTGTATATCATTCCCGCGGTTGTGGTCTTTCCGTTGGTGCCCGTAACCGCAACAAGTCTCAGTCTCTTGTGTGCGTCACCGAAAAAAGCACTGCACATAAGTGCGTAGGTCTTTCTTGCATCAACGGCTGTGATACATTTTTCATTTTTCTGTTCCTTTTCGCAGATAACAAGCTCTGCCCCTCTTTTTAAAGCATCCTCTATATAGCATTCCGAGTTTTTATCGCAGACAAAAACAGTACCCTTACCGCATTTGCGTGAGTCATCCGTTATAAAGCTTATGTCTGCATCCTTTCCTTTATACACCAGATCTGTTGCTTTAAGTAAGCGGGAAATAAGCATAATTACCTCCGTCAGTCAACTGCAATATCTTCTTCTCTGAAATATACCGTTATACGGGTACCCGCATCAACGTAGCTCTCAGCCTTCACGCTCTGCTTGTAGGCGGTTATTCCCGCCATATCCGTCGGGCCTGAGAATATTACGTTTATGCCCGATTCATTGGCGAGTCTGTTTACCTGACTTACGCTAAGACCCGTAAAGTCGGGCACCTGAACCTGCTGGGCTTCCATATCGTTTTCTGTGTAAAGGACTATAACTCCGTTTTCGGGAATCATCTCACCTGCCGTAGGCACCTGAGAAATTACCTTACCGCCGTTGCCGACAACTCTTGTTGTAAAGCCTTCGTTTGCCGCCGAAATCTTTGCCGCTGAAAGCTCCTGACCGATAAGAGAGGGAGTGGTACGGCTGATTGCCGCAAGCTCCTCCGCCGTATACTGAGGCTCAACATTGAGATAGCTCAATGTAAGGTCCATAACCTCCTTGGCAATGGGTGCCGCAAGCACACCGCCGCCTCTGTATTTTCCCGGAGGATCATCGACGCCAACGAGAATTGCTACCTGAGGATCATCTGCAGGTGCAAAGCATACAAATGAGGCAATATAAACGTCTTCTGCATTTTTTTCGTCGAGCTTTTCAGCCGTCGCAGTTTTACCTGCAACTCTGTAGCCTGCTATATAAGCATTTTTACCCGTACCGCCCTCAACAACAGCTTCCATCATGGAGCATACTGTTTCAGCTGTGCTTTCGGATATAACCCTGCGCTTTACTGTAGGCTCTGTTTCGGAAATGATATTTCCGTCACTGTCTACCACGCTTTTGACAAGGTACGGTCTCATAAGATTGCCGCCATTTGCTATGGCGCAGGTGGCAGTGATAAGCTGTAACGGACTGATTCTTACCGACTGTCCGAAGGAGGTACTTGCAAGGTCAACCACACTCATTTTATCAGGATTATGAACAACCGGATAAGCCTCGTTTGCAACATCTATACCGGTTCTTTCATTGAAGCCGAAGGCATCAAAATACTTACTGTAGGTTTCAACGCCTAATCTCTGTCCTATTTCAATAAATACAGGATTGCAGGAATTCATAAGACCCTTTGTAAAGGTCTGATGACCGTGACCGGCAAGATTAGCACAATGATAGGTTGTGTCTGCAACCCGGTATGCACCGGTGCAGTTGAAGGTTGAGTTGAGATTGACAACTCCTTCCTCCAAGGCTGCGGCAGCCGTAAATATCTTGAAGGTTGAGCCCGGCTCGTAGGTGCTTGTTACACAAAAGCTGTTCCATTGTTCGAAAAGCAGCTCGGAATACTTCTGACTGTATTCGGGAGTACCCGGTTCAAGCCCCTCAAGAGCAGATTTATCCGTAGTTTCAAGAAGCACTCTCGGATTATTCAGGTCAAAGTCAGGCTTGTCGCTCATAGCAAGCACCGCTCCGGTGTTTACATCCATAACAATGCCGTAAACACCTGCCGCCCCCGTATCCTCAAGAGCCTGATTAAGTGCATTTTCAAGATACCCCTGAATATTGGCATCGATAGTGGATACTACGCCGTTGCCCTCCACCGCATCGAAATATGTCTCATATCCTGTTTCAAGCAAATTACCTTTGGCATCCTTGGCGGTAACAACTCTGCCGTCTTCACCGCTGAGCGTGGTGTTGTAGTAAAGCTCAAGGCCCGTATCTCCGTTATTATCCGCATTGACAACGCCGATAACCGTTGATGCAAAATTATTATTGGGATAGGTCCTTATACTGTCACTTTCATAATAGAAATAATTGAACGGATAAAAATTAAGCGTTTCGTTTTTATCCTTCTGCCAGAAATATTTAGCCTCTTTTTTCACCTCAAAGCTGAAGGGCAGCTCAAAAAAAGCCTCAAGACTGCTTCGCATTGTGGCGGAAACAGCTTTTTTAATTCTCACGTACTGACCCTGAGTATTTCTGAGCAAAGAATCCACATCCTCAGCCTTTACAGAGAGAATTTCGGAAATGTTGGAGGATACATAAGAATAAAACTCCTCAAGCTTGTCCGGATATTTTTCAAAATCCTTTCTGATTTCTGCAGGATTGGCACATAAAATCCACGCTGACGTGCTTGTTACAAGCGGCGTCATATTACAGTCATATATAGTACCTCTTACCGCTTCGATAGTACGGTCGTAAAGCTGATTTCTTGCGGCCGCTTCTCTGTATTCGTCACCGTGAACAATCATTATGTAACCCACTCTGCCGAGATTTAATACAACAAAGCAGGCAAGGACAAATGCAAGCACACTCTTGCTGCGTTTTATAAAGCTGGTATCGGTTTTTCTTTTTACCCTATCCTTGAAAAGAACAAATCTCACTTGTTTACACCTCGGTTTATCAGTTGAAATAGGGGCTGTTTGCTTTTACGCGTTTAACAGTCCCCTAAGTTACGTTTTATATAAAGTATATCATTTATTCTGAGAAAAAATAACTCTGTTATCCTGTGTGTCATCAAGATATATTTCGTTACCGGATGTTATCTTCACAAGACCCAATTGCTCAACTGCAATCTTATCTATATTCTCGGCACTTATAAGGTTATTGAGCTCACTCTTAAGCTCACGGTTTTTTGCCTGAGAGAAAACATATTCCTCCTTAGCCTGCTCAAGATTTCTTCTTGCTGTATCCTTGGCGGCAAAGCTGCTGCAGGCTACCGCATAAAGCACAAGAAATGAAAAAACTATTGCAGCTATCTTCATAAGCTTACGGTTTGTCTGCTTTTCATTATATATGAGAATTTCCTGCTCGGTTTTCTTTGCTCTTTTAAGCTCAGGCTTCTTTTCGGCATCAGGCTTTCTGACCGGTTGCCTTTTGGGTACGGTATTGTCAGCATAGATATCATATGCTCTTTCTGCAGCCATATTTTTCACCCCTTATATCATATCCTTGCGTCAGGCTCACTTTATACGCTCAACGCATCTTAAAGTCGCACTCCTTGAGCGCGGATTAACTTCAATTTCTCTTTCACACGGTAATACCTTTTTAAACGGCAGGAAGCCGTCGGGAGTTTTCCCGCAAATGCAAATCGGTGTCTGCGCAGGACACTCACAGCCCTTGCAATACTTAGCGAACGCTTTTTTTACTATTCTGTCCTCAAGGGAGTGGAAGGTTATTATCGCTACCCTGCCCTCTTTTTTCAGGCTGTAAAACATATCGTCAAGTGTATTCTGTAATTTTTCGAGCTCGCCGTTAACCTCAAGTCTTATTGCCTGAAAGCATCTCTTTGCAGGATGTCCGCCGCTTCTTCTCGTTGCGGCAGGAATTGCATTTTTTATTATCTCTGCAAGCTCAAGGGTTGTTTCTATTTCCTTCTCTTGTCTTAAATTCACTATGCTTCTTGCAATACGTGAAGCGAACTTCTCTTCACCGTAATCGCGGAAAATTCTTGTAAGCTCTCTTTCACTGTAGGTGTTTACAACATCCTTTGCGCTCATACCCTGCTGAGACATTCTCATATCAAGCACGGCATCGTTGTTATAGGAAAAACCTCTTTCCGCCTTATCGAACTGATGAGAGGAAACGCCAAGGTCTGCCATAACTCCGTCAACCGCTTCGATTTCAAGGTCTGCAAGGATTTTCTTAAGCTCACTGAAATTACTGTGAACAACCGTTACTCTTTTATCGTGACCGATTCTTTCCTTTATAACCTCAATGGCATCCGGGTCCTGATCAATAGCTATCAGTCTGCCATTTTCACCTAAGCGGCTGAGAATTTCACGGCTGTGTCCCGCTCCGCCGGTTGTGCAGTCAACATATATTCCGTCGGGCTTTATATTCAGAGCGTCAACGGTTTCCTTTAAAAGGACGCTGATATGTGAAAACTCCATTTTGCTCATCCTTTTGCTTTAGTCATTTCTCAGGTTAAGAAGCTTACCCTCTGCCTTGTAGGTGCGCAGAAGCTTCTTTTCGCTTTCAATAGCTTCTTCGTCAAGGACATTGTTTTTGCTGATGGATTCAAGATATTTGTTGTAGTTTTCAGGACTCATAACCTCTACGTAGTCAACGAAGCCGACAAAAATACATTGCTTTACGATTTCTGCCTTCTCGGTGGTAAGAGGACTTAAAACAACTCTGCCCTGACTGTCATAGTTTGCTTCACCTGCGCCCATCATAAACTCGGCGCGGATATTTCTTCTTTCTGTTCTGTCCTTTGCTTCAGCGAGAGCTTCCTCGAGAGCTTCCTCAAAACCCTGCTTGCTGTAAAGCTGAATCGACGGGTATTTTGAACTGTGGAAGGTATAATAAACAGTCTCGCCTAATTCATCTCTGAACTTGGCAGGAACAAAAACTCTGTTTTTACCGTCAAGATTATGTTCAAATGTACCGATAAGCATTGTTCTGAGCACCTCTCTTTCTCTCAAAAAATCGCCGTGAGAAATCCGAATTTCACCATAAATCACCGTTTAACAACACAAAGTCGTACCAATTCCCCACCTTGTAGCTATTATTATAATATTATCCTTCTGTATTGTCAATGGTATTTTGTGAATATTTCTAAATTTTTTTATATGTTTTTCCCGATTTTTGAGCATAAAAAAGCCTCACAGAGAATTAACTCTGTGAGGTAGTGTATTTATTGGCTTTTAAGTTACTCCTGACTGCTGACTACCGGCTACTGACTGCTTAAATCAGCCCTTGGCAAGGTACCAGTTAGTGCCCGAATTGACATCAGCAAGAAGCTTGACCTTCATTTCGCAGGCATTTTCCATTTCGTCACGGATTATTCCGGAAACTATATCCTTTTCTGCCTCAGGACACTCGACGATAAGCTCGTCATGAACCTGCATAATAAGCTTGGCTCTGAGCTTTTCATCCTTAAGACGCTCATATACTCTTACCATTGCAATTTTGATTATATCCGCCGCAGTGCCCTGAACGGGCATATTCTTTGCAACTCTTTCACCGAATGCCTGAAGCATTTTGTTGCTTGCGGTAAGCTCGGGAAGATACCTGCGTCTGCCGAAAAGAGTACTGCAGAAGCCGTCTTCTCTTGCTTTATCAACAACCTCATTGAGATAGCCTCTTATACCGCTGTAATGGTGAAGATAGCCCTTGATATAGGCATCCGCTTCCTTTCTCGATACACCTATATCCTTTGCGAGTGAAAATGCGCCGATACCGTAAACTATACCGAAGTTTACTGCCTTGGCTCTGCTTCTCATAAGAGGTGTGACCATATGAACCGGCATATTGAAAACCTGAGAAGCGGTTATTGTGTGTACGTCCTCTCCGTTGTTGAAGCCGTCAATCATAATCTTATCATCGGAAAGGTGTGCAAGTACACGAAGCTCAATCTGTGAGTAGTCGGCATCGACAAGAACGTTACCCTCGGATGCCACAAAGAACTTTCGCATTTCTCTGCCGATTTCACTTCGTACGGGAATATTCTGTAAATTAGGCTCAAGGGAGGATATTCTGCCCGTTCTTGTCTCAGTCTGGTTAAGAGTGGAGCGGATTCTTCCGTCAGCACAGATAACCTTGAGAAGTCCCTCACAATAGGTTGATCTGAGCTTTGCAAGAGTACGGTATTCGAGAATATCCTTCACTATCGGGTATTCGTCAGCGAGCTCCTCGAGCACCTCTGCATTTGTCGAATAACCGCTCTTGGTCTTTTTCTTTGATGGTATGCCTAAATCTTCAAAAAGCACAGTACCGAGCTGCTTGGGTGAATTGATATTGAATTCGCACCCCGCCTGCTCGTATATTCTTGCAGTAAGTACGTCTATCTTTTCAGACATATCCTCACCAAAGCGCTCGATGCCCTCTCTGTCAACAAGAAAGCCCTCGTTTTCCATGCTTGCAAGTACCTTTGCAAGAGGAAGCTCGATATCATAGAAAAGCTTCTGCTGACCGTTTGCAGATATTTTATCTGTCAACACTTCACTGAGATTTTTCATAACCGCAGAACGCAAGGCGCCTTCCTTATGCTCATCATCACATTCAACCTCGGGTACTGTTACGCCGTATTCATCTGCAAGGCGGAGAACATCATAGCTGTTTGCCGCAGGGTTGAGAATATATCCCATAAGTGAGGTATCGGTTTTTATGCTTTCAAATTCGTAGCCGTGTAAAAATGCAAATTTATAAAGCTCCTTAACATCGCTCGTATGCTTTTCGCATTCGCAGGAGGCAAGCATTGAAAAGAAATCGTAAAAGTCAAGTCTTGCAGCGTCAATATACTTTACTCCCCCGTCGGTCATAAAGTACATTCCCTTTATTCCGTCGCCCGCATAGTCGGTAACAAAATACGCCTTGCCGCTCTTTTTTATTTCACCTATAAAGCCGTAAAGGTCATCCTCTTCGGTAAAGGCACACTTTATAGCTTCCTTTTCTTCCGTAGGTACTTCAATCTGCTCTCTTGTAAGGCCTAGCTTTTCGATAATTCCGAACATTTCAAGATTTACAAGCATCTTTATTGCCTTTGATATGTCACCCGTGCCGATAAGATAATCCTGCATATCAAGTGAAACGGGCGCTTCAAGGCATATTGTACCTAAGGTGCGGCTGAGATATGCACTGTCCTTACCTGCTTCAAGCTTATCGTGTACGCCCTTCTTTATATCAAGCTCATCAAGATGCTCATAGATATAGTCAATACTGCCGTACTTCTGAATAAGGTCTCCTGCGGTTTTCTGTCCGATACCCGCAACACCCGGAATGTTATCCGATAAGTCGCCCATAAGAGCCTTGATTTCAATCATACCCTGAGGCTCAACCCCGTACTCCTCCATAAGCTTTACTCTGTCGTAAGGTGTGGTGATTGCCTTACCCATTTTGGTAGCGGCAAGAAGTACTGTAGTGTTGTCGCTTACAAGCTGAAGAGAGTCTCTGTCTCCCGTTGCAATGAAGCATTTATCCTCACCCTTACACTGTGCTGAAAGAGTACCGAGGATATCATCTGCCTCATAGCCCTCTTTTTCAACTATTTTGTAGCCGAGAGCGGTAAGCAGCTCCTTAAGCACGGGCATCTGACTGCGAAGCTCATCAGGCATACCCTTTCTGCCCGCCTTGTATTCCTCATACATTTTATGACGGAAGGTCGGCGCCTTAAGGTCAAAGGCAATAGCAACACAGTCAGGCTCACATTCCTGACGAAGCTTTATAAGAATATTGAGAAAGCCATATATACCGTTTGTAAACTGTCCGTCCTTTGTGGTAAGAAGCTTTATACCATAAAAGGCTCTGTTGACAATACTGTTACCGTCTATCACAAGAAGTTTCATCGTGTCACCTTCTGTCACATATTTTCTCTTACTATATTGAATGCCAGCTCTTCAAGCTGTTCAATACTTTCGAGTGTACCCACCTGCTGACGGTATGCCGCCGCACCGTGGATGCCCTTGATATACCAGGCGGCGTGCTTTCTCGCCTCGCGGATACCGATACGCTCGCCCTTATATTCGCATATCTTTTTTATATGCTCGACCATAACCCTCATTCTTTCACTCACGGGAGGCTCGGGAAGAATTACCTCGTGCTCAAGATATGCGGTAATCTGACTGAATACCCAGGGTCTGCCGAGCGCTCCCCTGCCCACCATGAGGTAGTCACAGCCCGTTTCCTCTATCATCTGTGCCGCAGTGATACCGTCGACGATATCACCGTTTGCAATAAGAGGTATATCTATATTTCTTTTAACTTCGGCTATCATTTTACGGTCAACGGGAGGTGCGTACATCTGCTGACGTGTTCTGCCGTGAAGAGTTATTGCATCCATGCCCGCCCTCTGTGCTCTCTGGGCAAATTCGATGCAGTTTATACTGTCCGCATCCCAGCCGAGACGGAATTTCACCGTTACGGGAATATCAACCGCCTCTTTGACCGCTCTCATTATCTCCTCTGCAAGCTGAGGATTTTTCATAAGGGCACTTCCGCCGCCGTTGCCTGCAATCTTCGGTGCGGGACAGCCCATATTGATATCGATAACATCAGGCTTATAGCTAAGACAGCTCACTGCACTTTCAGCCATAATTTTCGGGTCACTTCCGAAAATCTGTGCCGCCGCAGGTCTTTCCTCATCGGAAAGATAAAGAAGCTTTTTGCTTTTTCTGTCGCACATCGTAAGACCCTTGCTCGACACCATCTCACTTACAACATAGGTAGCACCGTAGCGTACGCAAAGCTCACGGAAGGCTCTGTCCGCAACACCCGCCATAGGTGCAAGTGCTGCAGAGCGTGAATTTATTTCTATATTTCCTATTTTCATCTGTATTCCTTACTTTTCAAGGTGGGCGTAAATCTTTTCCCAGATTTTTTCATCCTGCTCGGTTATTTTATCCCAATCGTAGCTGTTTCGGAAAGCATCACGGTTTTCGGAAGAATCGAAATAATTGCCCTTGAGCTTATTCGAATAAGCCTTGAACATTTCACCTGAAAGCTTAACCGCATTCTCTGTATAGTTGGGATTGTGGTTTTTGCCGCTTACCTTGAGAAATTCTATATTCTTCTTATGTGAAAGAGCATTTCTCATAACCTCAAAATGCTTTTTGCAATTAACTGTTTTATCATCGTCGGAATGGATGATAAGAGCCTTGACGTCACTGCTTTTTAGAGAGTCAATAGCATTGTACTTTACAAATTCAGGCTCCTTTGCCGCCTCCTCAAGATAAATCTTTTTATAGAAAACTGAAAGAAACTGCCTGAATATCTCTTCAAGGCCCACAAAACCTGACATAGCAACAATATGGCTTATTTCGGGATGAAGAGCGCAGATATTGAGACTTGAAAACGCTCCCCAGCTATGACCCATAACGGAAATGTCGAGTCCGTTATATTTATCGTCAGCCTTAAGTGAGTTTATACAGTCGTTAAGATCGATAAGTGAATGAAGAAAACCGCCCGTTGTGTCACCGCCCGACTTCATACAGCCCGTATGGTCATAAGAAAGCACTCTGTAGCCCTTGCGGCAGAGCATCTCAATTTCCTTCATATAGCCTGTGTGACCTGAGCCCATACCGTGGTCGAAGATTATAAGACGGTCGGGATTATAGCCCTCGTAGTAATAAAATCCGCCCACGAGGTTATGTCCGTCCTTTGATTTGAAGATATAATTCTCTTTTATAAGACCAGGGAAATCCTTTTCGGTGAAATAATAGAGTATGCCTTGATCGTCTGCACGGTTATAGAGCATCGCATCAAGCATTTTTCTTATGAATTTATAA
>JAZULG010000110.1:0-19894 GCA_045603005.1 Acutalibacteraceae bacterium | reverse complement strand
GACCTTGACGGTACTCTTCTTGATACTCTCTCCGACCTTCACGCCTCGGTGAATTTCGCATTGAGGGAGCTTTCCTTTCCGGAAAGGACGAGAGAAGAAATACGCCGCTTTATAGGTAACGGCGTTGTAAAGCTTATTGAGCGCTCTGTGCCGACGGGTACGGACAAGGAAACAGAAAAGAAGTGCTTTGATGCTTTCAGACAGCACTACCTTGAGCATATGACAGATAACACCGTACCCTTCGGCGGAATTACGGAGCTTCTGCTTCGACTTAAGCAAAAAGGGATAAAAACAGCCGTTGTGTCAAACAAGCTTCACAGTGCGGTGGTCGGTCTTTGTGATGACTTTTTCCCCGGTCTTATCGATTGTGCCCTCGGTGTCAGCGACGAAAGCGAAAGAAAGCCCGCTCCGACAAATGTGTATAAGGCTTTTGAGCTTCTCGGATGTAATAACAAAAGTACGGTATACGTAGGTGACAGCGAGGTAGACGTGCAGACGGCAAAAAACGCAGGTCTTGAATGTATCGGAGTTACCTGGGGCTTCCGTGACAGAGAGGAGCTTCTCACAGCAGGCTCAGCCTTTATTGCAGAGAATACAGACGAGGTGTTTGAAATAATAAGCTGTGAAAGCTGATTTTTTTATAATAATTGCACTTAATATGATAGTATTTTCATATAGAAATCACTAAATTCACAAAACCTTAACTTTTTTCTCTCTTACTGTTGATTTTTCTGTAATTTTAGTATAAAATAACCATACATATTTAAAAATAAGCACTTTTTCATATACATTTTTGGAGGTTTTTTATGAATTATTCCCTTACAAAGAAACAAGCGAAGGAGCTTATCGAGGGTAAGCTTTCTCACTATTTCGGTGTTGATTCCAACGAAGCCACCGACGAGCAGTACTACAAGGCTGTTTCTCTCATTGTCAGAGAGCTTATGAACGACGGTCTTCGTGAATTCAGAAAAGAAAAGGGCAATCGGACTCAGAAGAAGATTTATTATCTTTCAATGGAATTCCTTATGGGCCGTTCTCTCAAGAATAATCTTTATAATCTTAATCTTACAAAGACCTTTACTGCCGCTCTCAAGGATATGGGCATCAGCCTTGAAAAGCTTTATGAGTGCGAGCCTGATGCAGGTCTTGGCAACGGCGGGCTCGGAAGACTTGCAGCCTGCTATCTTGGCGGTCTTGCAACTCAGGGCTACTACGGTATGGGCTACAGTATTCTTTACGAGTGCGGTATCTTCAAGCAGAAGCTTATAGACGGTTGGCAGACAGAGCTTCCCGACTTCTGGCTTCCCGGCGGCGAGGTATGGCTCAAGGCAAGAGAAAAGGATACCGTTGAGGTTAAATTCGGCGGTGAAATAGTTGACACATGGGATAATCACTACCACGGTGTTGAGCACAGAAACGCTCAGACCATCGTTGCAGTACCCTATGATATGTATGTAAGCGGTAAGGACGGCAAGGGTATTTCAATCCTCCGTCTCTGGAAGAGCGTTGCACCTGCCCTTGATATGAGACTCTTTGACCAGGGTCAGTATATGAAGGCTATGGAGCAGCAGGCTATGGCTGAGGTTATCAGCAAGATTCTCTACCCCTCCGACGGACACTATGAGGGTAAGAGCCTTCGTCTCAAGCAGCAGTACTTCCTTGTTTCCGCTTCAGTACAGGATATCGTTGCAAGACATCTTCGCCACTTCGGCACTATGGAAAACTTTGCAGAAAAGAACGCAGTACACATCAACGATACACATCCCACACTTGCTATCCCCGAGCTTATGAGAATCCTTCTTGACGAATGCGGCTACGGCTGGGACGATGCATGGAACATTGTATCAAAGGCTTGCGCTTACACCAACCACACCGTTATGAAGGAAGCACTTGAATGCTGGCCCGAGGACCTCTTCAAGAGCCTTCTTCCCAGAATTCATCAGATTGTTAAGGAAATCGACAACCGCTACCGTTCACACATCTGGGAAATGACTCACGATGCAGGTAAGGTTGAAAATATGGCAGTTACCTCAAACGGTGTTATCAGAATGGCAAACCTCTGTGTTGCTGCCTGCCACAGCGTTAACGGCGTATCTGCTCTTCACAGTCAGATTCTTAAGGATACAGTATTCAACGATTACTATCAGCTCACTCCCGACAAGTTCAAGAATGTAACAAACGGTATCGCTCACAGACGTTGGCTCTGTCAGTCAAACCCGGAGCTTACCGCCCTTATCACAGAGCTTATCGGTGACGGCTTCGTTTACAAGGCAGACGAGCTTCTTAAATTACAGAAGTTTGCAGACGATAAGAAGGTACTTGACAAGCTTGAAGCTATCAAGCTCAGCAACAAAAAGAAGCTTATCAAGCTCGTTAAGGCTAAGACAGGCATCGAGCTTGACCCCAACTCAATTTTTGACGTTCAGGTAAAGAGACTTCACGAATACATGCGTCAGCACCTCAATGCACTTCAGATTATCGCAAGATATCTTGAAATCAAGGAAAATCCCGACGGCGATTATGTTCCTCACACCTATATCTTCGGCGCAAAGGCTGCATCAGGCTACTTCGTTGCAAAGAAGATTATCGAAATGATCTGCGCTCTCTCAGACCTTATCAACAACGATCCCGATATGAGAGGCAGACTCAAGGTTGTTTATCTCGAGGACTACAACGTATCAATGGCTGAAACCCTTATGCCCGCCGCAGACATCAGTGAGCAGATTTCTCTCGCAGGTACCGAAGCAAGCGGTACAGGTAATATGAAGTTTATGATAAACGGTGCACTCACTCTCGGTACTCTTGACGGTGCAAACGTAGAAATCCACGAGGCTGTGGGAGATGACAATATGTTCCTTTTCGGTATGACTACTCCCGAAGCAGTTGACCTTAAGAACAGAGGCTATCAGCCCATGAATTACTATAACAACAACGCTGAGCTTCGCAAGGTTATCGACTTCATTCAGAAGGGTATAAACGGCAAGCAGTTCCCCGAAATCGGAAACACAATTATTCACCACGATCCTTATATGGTACTCGCTGACTTTGCCGACTACAGAAAGAAGCAGAAGTATATCGACACCGTATGGAAGGACAGAGACCGCTGGAACAGAATGTCTCTTATGAATATTGCAGGCGCAGGCCGCTTCGCAGCTGACCGTGCAATCAACGATTACGCAAGAGATATCTGGCATACAGGCACTATCAGATAAGAAAAGCAAAAAGAATTAAAGTCCGCAGGCTGTGTTTTTACAGCAAGCGGACTTTTTACTTTATTTTCTTGTGTGTATACTTACCTACCTTCTTCTGCCGGTTCAATACCGTACTCCTTTAGCAGAAGAGTCAATCTGTCTTTCGCTTTCTGAATTCTGCTTCTTACTGCAGAGGCGGAAATTCCCAATACAGAGGCTATTTCTCTGCTTTTAAGATACTGAGCCATATTAAGAAGCTCTCTGTCATCTTTGCTGAGCCTGCTCAGAGCCTTTTGTATATTGATTTTATCATCAAGATTGTAGCTGACGGGAATTTGTGTTTCATATATATTTTCATAGCTATAGTTCGCAGAGTTATACATCTTTTGTCTCAAAAAATCGTGTTTTGCATTTTTAGCAACTGTAAAAATCCAGCTTTTCTTATTTATGACCGATTTTTCGGGATAAGAACATATATAGCGCCATGCATTCAAAAAGGTTTGCTGACAAAGGTCTTCTGCGGTGTTTTCGTCAAATTGTCGCCTGAAATAGAGGTATATCCTTTTTTCATATTTTTCCCAGAGCTCATTGAAAAGCTCTGCATCAGGAATACTCATTTTTTCCACCATGCTTTTTTCTTTTCCGGTTCATCGGATATGACAATCTTTCCGACGGAGTTACTGTTTGCCTGAATATATCCGTGAAGCTCTTTATCTGCTCTTATTTTACCTACAGCATAGAATTTTAATGCTTTTGAGCGAAGCATCGCCTCTGTTACTGCGCTTTCAATATCAACTTTTCCGCAGGCAATGATTGCTGTTTTTTCCGGAAGATTGTTTATAAAGTTTACATCTATCTTTAATTTAGCCATTGACTTTATTATGTAAACATCTTTATCAATTTCATGTACTGTGCCGTTGATTTTTACAATCTGAACAAAGGCATCGGAGGATTTTATAAGAGTTCCGTTTAGATTTATTTTAAGATTTAACTCAGGGGGAATGTCCTTAACAATAAGATTTCCGTTGCAGATAACCATACTGTTTTTTGTAACGTTGTTTCTTGTCAGGGTAACGTCGCCGTTATAAAGCAAAGCGTCCCCCGGGATATTTAATTCAGCTGCGATGTTTGTCTTTTTAATTGCGGCATACGCTTCAGAAAATTCAGGCGTCATATGCTCCGGGAGCAGAATGGATGCAACATTAGTTATTGATTGGATTTTTTTAAGTGCATCGGGACTGAAGTTTCTTAAGTCGAGTGTAGGTTGATTAAATATTTTTGCCATTTTGTTTCCTTCTTTCTTCTTTTTTGCGGTTTCATAAAGTAAATAGGACACCGGAATATCCGAATAATACAGAAGTATTTCGGAAAAGGGCATAGAGCCTTCCTTAATGCTCGAAAGGGCGGCATATAACTTTGACATATCTTTACTCTTTTCTTTTATTTAAAACCGGTTTCACCTATTAAGACGAAGAAAAGAGGTAAACTGTCCATAAAAATAAGGAAAATGTGTGATTTTTTTAATGAATTAATTTTATCTTACTTTTTCAAAGGCTGAGAAAGCAAAAAATATAAATACGGCGGGAAGAAGCTTCTTTTTATGCTCAGGTAGCCCGTGATTGCTCATTGCGCATTAAAAACCCGCCCGAAGGCGGTTTTCTTTTATTCAGCAATAACCTGCTTATACATTTTAATATATTCGCTTGCGCTCTTGCCCCAGCTGTAATCGCATTCGATTGCACGGACAACAAGCGTATCCCAGTATTCCTTGTTCCAATAAGCGTCAAGACCGCGTCTTATTGCACCGAGCATATCGTGGGCGTTGTAGGTCTTGAAGGTGAAGCCGTTACCCTCGCCGTCGCCGCTGTCTGTGATTGAGTCACGAAGACCGCCTGTCTCACGTACGATAGGCACTGTACCGTAGCGAAGAGCAACCATCTGCGAAAGTCCGCAGGGCTCACTCTTGGAGGGCATGAGGAAGAGATCAGCACGGGCATAATCCTTTCTTGCAAGAGAGGGGATAAAGCCGATCTTCACGCCCACCTTGTCGGGGTACTTAGCAGTCATTCCCTTAAAGAAGTTCTCATACTGCCAGTCGCCTGAGCCGACAATAGCAAACTGCACGTCGGTTGTGTAAAGAAGCTCGTCAAGAATACCCTTGATAAGATCGAGTCCCTTGTGGGAAACAAGTCTTGAAACAAGACCGATAACGGGTACGTCTGCTCTTTCGGGAAGACCGAGCTCCTTCTGAAGCTCTGCCTTACAAGCCGCCTTGCCTTTCTTTACATCCTTTACGGTGTAATTCTTTGCAATAGCCTTGTCTGTTTCCGGGTCATAGTTGATAACGTCGATACCGTTGAGAATACCCTGCAGCTTCCACTGACGCTCACGCAGAATAGTATCAAGACCGTGGCTGTACCAAGGGTCGAGAATCTCGTTTGCATATGAGGGTGAAACGGTTGTTACCTTGTTGGCGCACTCGATTGCGCCCTTCATAAAGTTAACGTCGCCGTCATATTCAACAAGACCTGCTGTGTCGGGAGTAAGACCGATAACGTCGTTTACAAGCTCCATACCGTAGGTGCCCTGATACTGAATGTTGTGAATGGTGAATACGGTCTTTATGCCGTGGTACCAGGGGTCCTTGCTGTAAAAGGCTGAGTAGAACACGGGTGTAAGTGCGCTCTGCCAGTCATTACAGTGAATAATGTCGGGCTTGAAATCGATAACGGGAAGAATCTCAAGCACGGCACGGGCAAAGAAGGTAAATCTTTCAGCATCGTCATAGTGGCCGTAAATGGTATCTCTCTTGAAATAGTACTGATTATCGATAAAGTAGTAGATGACGCCTTCGTGCTTTGCCTGGAAGATACCGCAATACTGTCTTCTCCACGCAACAGGAACCGAAATGTTTGTGATAAAGGTCATCTTATCCTTAAGCTCCTGCTTGATTGTGTCATACATCGGCATAACCACTCTGCAGCCGATGAGTCTTTTTCTTAATGCCTGGGGGAGTGAGCCTGCAACATCACCCAGACCGCCGCTTGCCATAAAGGGCAAGGCTTCGCTGGTTACGTATAATACTTTCATTTTATTTTTTCCTTTCAAGACGGATGTTAAGGAATCGGGGAGTAACAGGAATAACCCTTCCACCGCTATCGCGGTCCCCCTTCCCTTTCAGGGCAGGCAAGTTAATTTGTCAATAAACAGTTACGCATTCTCGGCTCCCTTGAAAGGGGAGCTGTCAGCAGAGCTGACTGAGGGGTATAACCACGAAAACACACAAGATTGACCCTTACCGCTTGCCAATTTCTGATAAAACATTAAACCGTTATATTCTTTCCGACATAAATCGGATAGGTTTCTGCGCCGCTGATTTCACGGGCGGGCTTGATTACAACATTCTTATCAAGGATAGCACAGTTTACCTTTGCGTTGGCACTGATATAGCAGTCCTGCATAAGAATTGAGTTTTTGACAACTGCACCCTCTGCAACGTAAACGCCTCTTGAGAGGATTGAGTTTTCAACAGTACCTTTGATTATGCAGCCGTCGGAAACGAGTGAGCCTGATGCCTTTGAGCATATGCCGTAAATTGCGGGCATATCGTCTCTTTCCTTTGTATAAACCGGCTTATTTGCAGCAAAGAGATCTCTGTATTCACCTGAAAGAAGCTGCATGCTGATATCATAGTAGCTCTGGAGTGAATCAATGGTCTTTGCATAGGAGTCAATTTTGTGGCCTCTTATCTTGAGTGTATTGACCTTAGCGGCAATTATATCTCTTTCAAAGCTCTTATATCCGAGAGTAGCTGACTCACGGATAAGCTGAAGAAGGAGTGCTCTTGACATAACGATTATGTTGAGTGAATAGTCGCAGGCACCGTTTGAAGCCTCGCCTACGCTTACTGTCGTGATTCTGTCACCGTCAAGTGTAAAGCTCATGGTGTTGTGAAGCTTGGGAGCAACACCTCTCTTATAAGCAACGGTGATATCTGCACCTGAAGCGATGTGACCGTCGATAATTTTGCTGTAATCGAGATTGCAGACAACGTTACAGTCAGCCAGAAGCACATAATCCTTACCTGACTTTGATATGTATTCGTTAATGCCCTTGAGAGCAGCAAGTCTTCCTACGTATCCGTCAGCATATGTTGTGTTGAAGGGAGGAAGGAAGGTAAGACCGTCTCTTTTTCTTGAAAGGTCCCAAGGCTTGCCTGAGCCGAGATGGTCCATAAGTGACTGGAAGTTTGCCTTTGTGCTTACACCTACCTTGCCTATACCGCTGTTAACCATATTGGAAAGCACAAAGTCGATAAGTCTGTATCTGCCTGCAAAGGGTACAGAGCCCATGGTGCGTACACTTGTGAGCTCACTTAAATATTCATCGTATACATTTGAATATACAATACCTAAAACATTTGATGCGTACATTATTTAACCCCCTCTACGTCTGTGTCGATCATTTCCTTTGCCTTGACTGCGGCACCCTTGCCGATTGTTACCTTTTCACCGATAACGGTTACGCCCCAGTCATCAAGATTTGCGATTGTTTCGGGACTCTCACCTACGTGAGCGTTTTCTTCAATAACTGCGTTTTCGGCTACGATTGCATATTCTACAACCGCACCCTTCTTTACTGTTGTGCCGGGCATAACGATTGAATACTTTACTGTTGCCCCTTCTTCAATGTTTACGTTTGAGAAGAGAATAGAGTAATCAACATCACCTGCAATATAGCAGCCCTCGCCGATCATTGAATTTTCAACCTTGGCGGTTTTGTCTGTGAAGTGGGGAGGTGCAACGGGATTTCTTGAATAGATTCTCCAGCTGTCATCGGAAAGGTCAAGATCAACCTTGGGATTGAGAAGATCAAGGTTTGCTTCCCAGAGACTTTCGATTGTTCCGACGTCCTTCCAGTAGCCGTCAAACTTATATGCAAACATTCTCTCGCCTGCCTGATGCATAGCGGGAATAACGTTGTGACCGAAGTCGTTGTGCGATTCGGGGTCTGCCTCATCGTCGATAAGGTACTGGCGAAGCTTGCTCCAGGTGAAGATGTAAACACCCATTGAAGCCTTGTTGCTCTTGGGATTCTTGGGCTTTTCCTCGAAAGCTGTGATTGAGCCGTCATCGTCTACAAACATAAGACCGAAGCGGGAAGCCTCCTCCCAGGGTACCTCAAGCATAGCGATTGTACAGGCGGCATCCTTTTCCTTGTGATAACGGAGCATCTTGTTGTAATCCATCTTATAGATATGGTCACCTGAAAGAACAGCTACGTATTCGGGATTGTATCTGTCGATGAAGTTGATATTCTGATAAATTGCGTTTGCTGTGCCCTTATACCATTCTGTGCCCTTTATCTGCTGATAGGGTGAAAGCACGTGAACACCACCGTAGGAACGGTCAAGATCCCAGGGCTGACCGTTGCCGATGTAATCGTTCAGCTCGAGGGGCTGATACTGAGTAAGTATACCCACAGTTTCGATACCTGAGTTGATGCAGTTTGAAAGCGGGAAATCGATTATACGGTATTTACCGCCGTAAGGTACGGCAGGCTTTGCGATATTCTTTGTGAGTATGCCGAGTCTGCTGCCCTGTCCGCCTGCGAGAAGCATTGCGAGACATTCTGTTTTTTTGACCATTTGAATTTCCTCCTGTCGTTTTTTTATATTGGTTAATTATCAGTTAAGTGAGTTTTTCAGGAGATTAGGTAACCCTCTCCGTCAGATGCCTTGCATCTCCCGCCTCTCCCTTACTACTTGCTACTTACTACTTTTCTTAGGCTTATACTTAAGCAGAGTGAAGCTGAAGCCGGGCAAATCAAGAGTGATGCTGTTATCGAAGCCGTGCATAGGCACCTTCTTTGAGGTTGCTCTCTTACTGCCCTTGCCCCCGCCGCCGAATTCCTCGGCATCAGAGGAAAGGATAACCTCGTATACACCCTCTCTTTCCACACCGAAGGAGTATTTCTCCCTCATAACCGGCGTGAGATTACATACTGCCACAAGCTCGTTGCCTTTTTTGTCTTTTCTTGCGAATGCGATAACACTGTTCTGATTATCGT
The DNA here is from genome assembly GCA_045603005.1 of Acutalibacteraceae bacterium. Classification (GTDB taxonomy): domain Bacteria; phylum Bacillota; class Clostridia; order Oscillospirales; family Acutalibacteraceae; genus UBA6857. The sequence goes on along the minus strand of JAZULG010000110.1, from coordinate 10,634 downwards.
CACTCACGAGCCACTTGAAGCCCTCCCAGCTGTAATCAATTTCCCAGAAGGCGGGATTTTTAAGATAGATGTGATTGAGCTTCTTTACATAAGCCTTGAGCTGACGGTGCTTTTCATAGCCGAGAAGCAGCCAGTCAAGCTCACTGTCATACTTCCATTCGATAAACTGACCGAATTCCTGACCCATAAAGGTAAGCTTCTTACCCGGGTGAGCCATAAGGTATCCGAGGAATGAACGTATGCCGCTGAATTTTTCCTCATATTCTCCCGGCATCTTGCCGATAAGTGAGCATTTTCCGTGAACAACCTCATCGTGTGAAATGGGAAGGATAAAGTTTTCGGAAAAAGCATAGAAGAAGGAGAAGGTGAGAAGATTATGGTTATACTTTCTTGAAAGACCGTCCATCGAGAAATATCTCAGGGCGTCATTCATCCAGCCCATATTCCATTTGAAGTTGAAGCCGAGGCCGCCGATATCCGTGGGCTTTGTCACAAGAGGCCAGGCAGTGCTTTCCTCGGCAATCATCAGGGGATTTTTAAACTCGCGGAAGATACCTGAGTTAAGCTTCCTGAGAAATTCAACAGCCTCAAGATTTTCGTTGCCGCCGTACTTGTTGGCAATCCATTCGCCGTCCTTTCTGCCGTAGTCAAGATAAAGCATTGAAGCAACTGCGTCAACACGAAGTCCGTCAATGTGATATTTATCCATCCAGAAGGCGGCCGATGAAGTAAGGAAGGAAATAACCTCGTTTCTGCCGAAGTCGAATATCTTTGTGCCCCAATCCTTATGCTCGCCCTTTTTCGGGTCCTTGTATTCGTAGCAGGCTTCACCGTCAAAGTCAGCAAGTCCGTGCTCATCTCTCGGGAAGTGGGCAGGCACCCAGTCGAGAATAACGGAAATACCGTTCTGATGACACTTATCAACAAAGTACATAAGGTCGTCGGGAGTACCGTAGCGGGAGGTTGCGGCAAAGTAGCCGATTACCTGATATCCCCATGAGCCGTCGAAGGGATATTCGCTCAGGGGCATAAGCTCAATGTGAGTGTAGCCCATATCCTTGACGTAGGGTACAAGACTTTCGGCAAGATCTCTGTAAGAATAAGTGTTGCCGTCCTCGTGAATTTTCCACGAGCCTGCGTGCACCTCATAGATATTCATCGGAGACTCGTAAACGTTTATATTTGCCTTTTCTTCCTGCCATTTGCTGTCCTTCCACTTGTATGAGCCCAGCTCATAAATCTTTGAGGCGGTCTCAGGCCTTGTCTGTGAGTGGAAGGCATAGGGGTCGCACTTGGCTGTTTTTTTGCCCGAGGGTGCCGTAACGAGGAATTTGTAGCAGTCATACTGCTTTACTCCTTCAAGATAGCATTCCCACATTCCCGCATCGTTGATTTTTGTCATGGTGCCCTTTGATTCATCCCAGCCGTTAAAGTCACCTATAACGCTGACCGCCGCGGCGTGGGGAGCCCATACACGGAAAGAGAAAAGCTTATCGGTAACCCTGTGAGCGCCCATGTATTCGTAGGCCTTCATATTGTTGCCCTGATGAAACAGATAAAGAGCAACATCGTCACCTTTGGGTTTCTTTTCTGTCATTGTTACACCTCTCTTTAAAAAAAGATAGTTCTACACATAGTCCATAATATCACTAATGAACAGATAATTCAATAGTTTTTTGTTATTTTGTTACAAGTTTATGAAATACATACTGAATCTTTTATGAAAAATCACCTATTTTTGCTATATCAGCTTTGCATTCACATAAGTTCTGCTTGTAAGACAGAAAAAAGCGCCGAAAAACTCCGACGCTTCTGATGTTAAGCTTTTATTCGAAGAAGAGATTTCCTTCAGCAGTTTTGTTGTATCGCTGGAAGAATTCATCCTCTGCAATAAGGTCAAGGAATACCTGATGGTCCTTTTCTATTCTGCCGCCCTCAAAGATACCGTGAGCGTAGATGTAGCCTGTTACAAGCTCATCGCCATAATACATCTGTGCATAGTCCTTTCTGAAGAAGACTCTTGCTCTTTCCTCACCCTGCTCCTTAATGAAATAGAGGGAAAGGTCATCAAAGAAGCTGTTTTCGAAATCAACGAGCTCGTAAAGCTTCTTTGCTGTCGAGATCATATTTTGGGGAAGGTTTTCATCAACGGGAAGCTCAATGCTTATTCTGAGGTTTCCGCCGACCTCTTCAATAAAGGAGACTGCATAGGTTTCTTCTATAGTTCTGCGGATTTCTTCATCAAGGAAAACATCATTGAAGGTTCTGTTCTTGTCGCTGAAGATACAGCTTTCAAGAGTGAGATAGGAATCAAGCTTGGTTTCGTATATCGCAAGAGCGAGAGCGGGAATCCAGGTGCTTTTTTCTTCTTCACCCTCAAGGCAGGTGAAAATGAGACTGTCGCCTGCTGTTGCCTTTGCTCTGAGAAGAGGAGAAGCATTGTTTCTGTCTATAAGGAACATATATTCCTTGTTCTCAAGCTCTGCCGCCTTGCAAAGATTTTCAAAAAGAACAAGGTCTGAGGAATCCTGCGCAATAATCTCAAGAGCGGGTACACCGTCAACCTCGGTAAGTTTTACGCATTTGTTTTCGCCGGTGTAGTAGGTCGGCACATATGCCTGAGTGTAGCCTGCATTAAATGAAATACCCGATGAGCAGAGCGCATAAAGAATACCGCTGCTGAGTTTGTCAGGAGACATCTTTACTACAATCAGATAAGGATCGTTTATACCGTAGCCGAAGGCATAGGGCTCTCCGAGAGCATCAAGTCTCTTTTTAAAGGCTGCAACAGTGTCATGCCAGCTTCCCTCACTGATGTCACCGTAGGTGGAAGCGCGGTAGCTGATGGAAACGGTTTCACCCTTGATTTTCTTGTATTCTACCTGATTTGCACCGAATACAGCGCCCTCTTTTTCCTTTTCCCAGTCTGCAGAAAGGTCAATTCTTGCAAGAAGGCTGTCGGAAAGAGGCTCACTTGTCATATTGTTTATGAGCACCTCGTTTAGAGTGGGATGTCTGTCGTTGTTGAGAATATAGTAAACACATTCATCATCGCTCTTGTAGGTGTAGAAATAGTAGTAGCCTGAGCCGATTTCAACCTTATCCTGAGCGAAGACAATTTCATCGCCGAAGGCGGCTATTGCCTCTCTGTTTGCTTCTACGAATTCCTTTTTGAGAACAACCTCTATGTATTCGTAATTTTCAGTGTCGAGAACATCCTCCTCGCTTACCTCTGGCTCACCGGGAATTTTACCCTTAAGAATCTTTGCAGATTCAATATCCGTGGGAGTAACCTCCACCTGTGCAGGGTCGGGAGCTTCGTAGGCGTTGGTTGTAAGATAAAGCCTTGCAGCTCTTGAAACGTAGCATTTCAGCATATCGGTTGCGGTAAGCTCACCGAAAATTTCAAAGGGTATGATAAGCTCTATCTCGTCATCCTTAAGCTCGATTGTATATCTCTGTCCGTCGGCAATGATATCCATTCTTTCCTTTACCGTCTCGTAGGCTGCCTCGAATTCCTCAGGCTTCATACTATCGGGTGCGGTGAGAACGATGTGGTGCTTATACTCCATATCCGAATACCACAGATGGTTATCGAGAACAAAGGAGGCTGCACCTATACCGATTACGCCTATAAGACCGAGAGCAAGAATGCCGTTGACGGTAGTTTTATTGATGGTAAAGCTTTTTACAGCCTTACTTCTTAAGATAAACAGAGGGATAAGACCCGCAACCAAAGCTGCAACAGCGGCGATAATAGCGACTACAGTACCGAGGCCCGAAAAAACAACCAGATATGCGGCGGCAACAGCGCAAAGCCACAGCCAGAGAGTACTGAGAGCCATTCTCAGACCGTGATGAGGCTTTCTCTCCTTCTTTTCTTTTTTCACAGCAGGGGCTTCACTGTCGGAAAGAGGCGGATTTACAACGGGGATTTCTTTTGTAATATCTGCTACAAGCTTTGCAACCTTTGAAGCATCGTATTGGAACATGCAGTGAATAGTTGCAAGATAATACTTATTTGTGTCGCTGTATTCGGAGCCGTCAAGTCTTATGGGGATAATGGGCACCTGATTTTCTATTGCAAGCTGAATTTCGCGGCTTACCTGACCGGAAGCATTTGAATTTCCGCTTGAAAGGAAAAGAAAGGCTGAGGAGTTTGAAATAGCCTTTGATATTTCGCCTGCCCATTCCTTTCCGTAGGGAATATCTCTGGGGGCAATCCAGCATTTCATACCGTTTTTTTCAAGAGCATCGCAGATTACGGTAGCAGTCTGTGCATCCTTGCTTGAATGGCTGATAAAAATTCTTTTTTCCATATCTTTTACTCTCCGTAAATTTTTAATCACGCTAGATTATATCATACTCGGAAAAGTGTTGCAAGACTTTTTCAAAAGTAGGAAGTGTAAAAAAGTCCCTTCAGCCGAATAGGGCAAAAGGGACAGCTTCTCAGGTGAGAAAAAGAAAATATCCGAGGATGACCGCACCTATAAAGGTTACGCAGTATCTTTCGAGATAAGCACCGACAAAGAGCAGTGCAAAAACCGGTGCAAGAAGGACTCTGAAAACAGGGTGACTTTCCCTGAATATGCGCTCCTTCAGATTCAGTACGTCTTCGATACCGGGGAAGCAGTTTGAAATAAAGGAAACAACAAACCACACGGAAAGACCGCTGAAAACAGTACCCATAAGGGAGGTCGGTCTGAAAATGCAGGGGAAAACCGAGAAGCATACAGCGCCGAGTATTGCGGAAAGCATAGGAACCACCGCTATCATTACCGAGGATACACGTCCTTTTATGATTTCGTGCTCGATGTGGCTGCACATTTCGTCGTCCTTCAGGTAGCGCGGGTCCTCAACGGCAATTTTTCCGAAGCGGCAGACAAGCTGCTCCCACAGACACCTTATGAATACGGCGGGGAAGGTGAGATATCTTGTGAAAATATAAAGGGCTCTCATGCTAAATCCCCTCCTTTGTCGGCGATAACCTGAGCGAGAGTCATTTCTCCGCTTCTGTATTTTTCTACAGTACTGCCCATCTCATAGCCAAGGTATTCAAGCTCAGCCTTTGCCCATTCATAGGCGTCGGTATTGCCCGTATAAAGGGCTGTGAGGGCATAGAGGTTGAATATATCCGTTACTCTTGAGTTGCCGCTGTAGTAGTTGCCATAATAATTGATTGTGTCGTAAAGCTCCTGCATCATTCTGAAGGAGGTTTCACCTGCATCACCGGTTAGCATATAGGTGATTGCAAAATAATAGAGGTAGTCGCTGTTATAGTGGTTATAGTTTTTAAGCTCACCGCTGAGCTCAGCCATCTTGTGACAAAGCTCAAGCATTTTTTCCGTGTCCGGCTCTTCGAGATAACGGTAATAATTGAAGCAGGCAACGTATATGCTCATATTCTGACAGTTGATTTTCATCATTCTGCTGTAGCAGTCATCAACAATTGCCTTGTTTCCCGTCAGTGCGGCGTAATGACACAGCAGGGGGATGTGAGAGCTTTCCTCTTTGCCGTATTTTTCGTCAAGCTCAACGAGCTTATTGAGAAGCACCTGATTATCTTTTTCAATCAATGCCGTGAAATCGAAAGCAAAAACATCTATAAAATACTCTGCTTCAGTACCGTACCTTTCCTTGAGAGAAAGGATGTCAACGACCACTTTTTCATAGTCAAAATCCCCTTGCTCACGGTGCTCGGAAAGGATTTTTGCTATACTATTATATATATCACCGTAAATACGGTTCTTTTCGAGGATATTTTTGTACTTGTGATTCCATGGCATGCTCAGCTCAAAATCCGAATAGTACCTCTCTATTAACTGTGCCGCATAGGGGTACTGACCGAGAACGGTATAGGTATCGATGAGCTGTCTTATTGCAGTTTCGGAAACGTTTTCGTTGAACTGTCTTCCCGAAAGATAGTTTCCGTAATTTGATGCACAGCTCAGAAGTCTGTGGTCACGGTAGTCGGTATAGCCCTCGAAAAAGTATTTATATTCGGCAGACTCCGGATTCTCAGGTACGGTAACCGCATCCATTGAGGTGTAAGCGGAGCCGAAGAAAACCGCAATCATAACAAGTACGGTAAGAATGCCCTTCATTTTAAGCGGACGGCGCTTCATTTTTAAGTAGCAGCTGTTACAGTAGTCTCTGCCTGAAGCGGCTTCCTTTTTTGAAAGCTTTTTGTCGCAGTATATACAGCGAGGCTCAGCCACTTCGTTACGGGGAAGCTCAACATCGACCATATCCTGAATAAGCATATCCTCGCTTATGCCCGGGTCCTTTATTTCCGTATCCGCTCTTTCGGATTCCTCCTTAAGAGTTTTCTCAACGAGCAGTCTCAGCTCCTCGAGCTCGGAAACAAGCTTTTCCTGCTCCGAGAGCTCTTTTTTATCTTTTTCCAAAAAATCATCTCCTTTTCAGGGATAAGTATAATATCTTAAGCTTAACCTATCTTAAAGAGTAAACACAGCCGCAATAGTTCTGTCTGTAGAGATTATGCTCTCTTGACAGCTCGATTGACCGTTTGTAGCCGTTTTTCTTTTTGAAATCCGAGGGAAGATGCTTAACTCCGTATTCCTCAGCGAGCAGCTCTCCGATTTCATTTATTTTTTCTGCATTCTTCAAGGGGCTTATTGTCAGCGTTGTTGTAAAATAGTCAAAGCCAAGCTCCTTTGCCTTCTTTGCCGTTTCCTCAAGGCGAAGTCTGTAGCAGATAAAGCACCTTCCGCCGCCTTCTCTTTCTTTTTCATAGCCCTTTACCGCCGAATAGAAGTCGGAGGGCTCAAAGCTTCCCTCAATTACCTTCACCGGATTTTTATATTCGCTTTCCGATATGAGTCTTTTGATTTCGGCTACTCGGTGTTCATACTCCTCTGCAGGATGTATGTTGGGATTATAGCAGAAAACCGTAATCTCAAAATATTCCGAAAGGTATTCAAGACAGTAGCTGCTGCAGGGAGCGCAGCAGGCGTGGAGAAGCAGTTTCGGTACTTCTCCCGAGGCTTTGAGGCTCTCTGTGATTTTGTCAAGCTCCTTCTGATAGTTTCGCATAAGTCGGGTGTCCCTTTCTCAGAATTACTGTATGCACTGATTTTATCACATTTGCTTTACACGGTCAAGGGCAGACGGGGAGAGGAAAAAAATCCTTTTCTTGTTACGAATTTGTAACTTTGAGTTGATTTTTGCTCACGCAGGAGTTATAATAAAAGAACTATATGTAAAGAAAGGAGCTTTGACATGGCAGAACAGACCAGACAGGAAAAACTGAATGTCAAAAAAACCATATTAACCGGCTTCGGTTTTATGGCTACCTCAATAGCCTGGGCAATTTATGACCCATACATTACAAAAATACTTAACAAAATTCTCTCCGAGAATGCTATGGTTACAAAGCTGAGCAACTGGCTTGCGGAAAACATAAGCTGGATCAAGGCTTTCTCAGAGACCCAGGGCCAGAGCACAGTTACCGCTGCAGGCGGCTTTACGCTTGTACCTCTTTTTATCGGTATCATTATGACCTTTGATAATATCTTCGGTGTTATCTTCCAGCCTACCTTCGGTAAGCTTTCCGACAACTGTCACTCAAAGCTCGGTAAGCGCCGTCCCTTCATCGTAGGCTGTGCTCCCATTTCAGCAATCCTCTTTACTCTTATTCCCTTAGTGGCTCTTAATGCCCCTGCAAACCTTCAGCTTCCTCTCACAATGGCTACTGTTATCCTCTTTGTCTTCAGTATGTCACTCTGGAGAGCTCCCGTTGTTGCTCTTATGCCCGACCTTACACCTCCCCACCTTCGTTCAGAGGGTAATGCCATCATCAACCTTATGGGTGGTGTCGGCTCAGCACTCGGTATGGTCGCAGGTACAATCGGTATTGCTCTTTGTACTCTCTTTGCAGGCTACAGCAAGGCTGAAATCACTGCAGATGAAACCCTTTCCTTCCCCTATGTATTCATCGTAGGCTCAATCGTTATGATTGTGGGTATGCTCGTGCTTCTCTTCTTCGTTAAGGAGGAGGATACCAGCATCGTACTCAAGGGTGAAGCAAATCAGTACGCTGACCAGAAGGCTCTCAGAAAGGCTCAGAAGGCAGAGGCTAAGAAAAAGAAGGCAGAGCTTAAGGCTATGAAGCTCACAAAGGGTGAGAGAAAGAGTCTTATCTTTATGCTCGCAACTCTCTTCTTCCTTTTCTGTGCAGCTAATGCTATCACAACCTTCTTCTCACTTTTCGCCGCAGAAATCCTTCATATGATTACCTCAGAGGCAACCCTCATTATGCTCATCTTTGCAGTATGCTCAGGTGTAGCCGCTATCCCTGCAGGTAAGTTCGGTAAGAAGTTCGGCAGAAAGAAGACAATCATCGGCGGCCTTGCAGTATTCCTTGCAGCCTTCATTGTATTCTTCGGCGTATTCCTCGGTCTCCTCGGCGGCAAGAACCTTTCAATCGGAAACTATGTAACAGTAAACAACGCTTACATCGTAATCGACGAAAACATCAACGATTACAATGCTGAAAAGAGCACAGAGGCTCAGCTTAACGATACAAAGCTTTCCGACAATGAGGTTCTCAGCATTGAAGGCTATCTGTCATACAAGCAGGGCGGACAGAATGAAGAAATCGCAGGCTACTATGCAGAGTATGAAAAGTATCTTGTTGCAGAAAAGGGCGAAACCGTTTACGGTGATATCGTAAACGTTGCAAACGAAATCCTTTCTGCAGATACAGAGGATTTCGCTGTAGCTCTCGCAGCTGTTGTTGATACGGTTGACAGTGTTACTTCAATTCTCCGCGTTCTCATTTATCCCGTACTTATCCTCGGCGGTGCTGCAAATATGTTCATCACCGTTAACACTCTTCCCCTCGTTCTTGAAATCGGCGGCGTTGAAAAGGTCGGTACCTTCACCGGTTACTATTACACCGCTACCTTCTCAGCACAGATTGCTTCCCCCATCGTATACGGCTTTATCAGAATGTTCGCAGGCACCTATATGTCACTGTTCTATTACAGCCCGATAATGTTCCTGCTTGCAATTATCCTGATTATGTTCGTAAAGCACGGCGAAGCAGTGCCTCAGGAGATTATCGACAAGATCGAAGAAGAAAACGATTGATAATCCCGCCGGGAATTAATATTTACAACACATCCCGCAGACATCAGCTCTGCGGGATTTTTCTGCATATAACACCGAAAGGTGAAATATACAAGATATAGACCCGATTTTTGCCCGTTACACAAGAGCAAAAAAGGTCACCTATCAAATTAAACAAAGCCCTAAAGTCTTTTTTGGTAAATGACACAAAATTTTAATAATTATAAAAGTTTTCTCTTTTCGTTATTGACTTTATTGATTTCAGAATGCTATAATGCTACTGACTAATAGTGTCTAACTGTACCCTTTTGCGCCCTTTTTGCCGCTAACAGTCAGGTCAGGGACTGGGCAGAAGCAGTGCTCGGGGTTAAGGAGGACGCATAATAATTGTTTTTATATAAAACAATCGGTTAATTTTTATTAAGGAGGAAAATCTTAATGAAAAATCTATTCAAAAAATCAACATCTTTATTCTTAGCAGTGCTTATGGTACTGTCTTGCTGGGTGTGGTTTGTAACACCTGAGGTGGCAGAGGTTGAGGCTGCTAATGTTACACTTAAAACCGAGTATACGGTTAAGGTTTCGTTTACTATTATAGACAAACCTAACCTTCATTCCGGCGGTAATATCAAGTATAAAACTCTCGGTGACGGTTGGGGCACTGAATCTAGCGAGCAAACAGGTATCAGCTCCCTTCAGGAGGTTAAAACTGTAGGTGACCATACCGTAAGCTTCACAACCAAAGACTTCCCCACAGTTATCAAGGTTACTGCAGAAGGCGGTCTCAGTGGTTGGGGTAGCCTTACACAGGAAAAGAACAGAGGCCGAATTGAAATCAAAAAGATTACCATCAACGACAGAGAGGTATGGAGCGGTAACGTAGGATTTGCCGGTCCTAACAGCCAGGAGTTCTACCCGAACTATACCAGTACTGACAACAGTGGTACATCGGGTAATGCCGGCGGTAACTTCAACTGGCGCAGACCTATGATCGTGGGCTTTATTGATAAAGATGCTTCAGCTCCTGATATAAACGTTGCTCTTAACAAAATAGGTGGTCAGGACATCACAAAGTCCGGCTCATATAATATCGCGAACTACACCTGCTACAATCAGTACGACGTTGCGATTGCCGATCCGGCAGCCTATATGAGGGACGGCAAAATCTGTGAAGTAAAGAGCACTGACACTTATGTTGCAAACTCAAAAAACAGTGACGATGCTATAGAAAATACCGATATCGTTGCAACAGGCGGCTCAAGTGATGACGTAACAATCAAGCCCAACCTTCAGGTTTCTGACCCCAAGGGCTCAACAGGTAAAGCAGAATACTACCTTGTAAGAAAGTATGTTTGTGACAACGGCTTCGGCGGCGAAGCTGTTTCAAAGGTTTCTGCTAAGATCAATGTTACTCATCCGAAGTATGATGTAACCTTCAATGCCGGTCTCAGCACCGCAACGATTACTGCAGATAAGGATTACACAGGCACATATACCCCTTCAAACTATAACGGCGGTACTATAACTCTGCCCTCAAAGAC
>JAZULG010000109.1:0-3042 GCA_045603005.1 Acutalibacteraceae bacterium | reverse complement strand
TGTCTTAGGAAGACAATTAATTAAGGCAACTCCTTGGCTCACAGAACGACATGGCTACGATCCGACTTAAGCAGGTGATTGTTATCCATGTCTGTGTTCTGTAAGTAATCTTCTTGAAGGGCTTTACAAAGAAGAAAAGGTGTCTTACAAGAGGTACTGTAAAGGTTGCGAGGGTACAGCCTATAATCTGTACGATTCTGATGCTGAATTCACCTTCATCGATAAGCTTTATCTTGATAACGTAAGCAAGAACACCGAGAAGAGCAATTCTCATTACCCACCAGATAGCATATTCGAAAACAGTGATGCCGTTTTCTTTAACATGCTTGTCGAGCCAATTTCTTATTTTATCCATAATAAATAGCCTCCGTTTTTTCTTTTCACCCGTGTATAATACCATAAAGAAAACTGCAAATAAAGAGAGTTGACAGATTTGTAACCTTTTCTGCCTTTAATCGTAAAGCTTGACAAAATATGAGTTTTTATGACAGTTTTTTTGTGGTGATTTGTGTCCTCGGTGAAGTATATAACCCGAAAAAGGAAAAAATACATTACAAAAAAGTAACGGATAAAAGCAACCGCCGCACTGCGGAGTGCGGCGGGAAAATATTATACGCGGTTTTTCTGCTCTTTTTGTGCTTTCTTATATTCCTTTACTCTTTCTCTGTAGTGCTTTATGTTCTCCGATGTGTATCCGACCATCATATTCGGATTGAAGGTGATAAGCTTGCCGGCAATATCAGAAATAACATCCTGTTTATCCTTGCCGGTTTTTGTGTATACTGCCGCTGAAACAGACGGTGTGCAGGCCATAAGCCTTTCCACTCTTAATATGGGAATAATCAGAAATCTTACAACCTGAGTATTCTTATAGATATAGATTATTCTGTTGCAGTTAAGGGCTACACCGCCGCCTCTTACAAAAACGAAGTTTTCGGTAACGATTGTTTTGTTCTTTCCGTAAACTGTTTTGATACCGCTCTGAAGCTCCTGAGCCGCAAGCTCAAGCATCCCTTCCTTCTGAAGATTTTTTATTGATCTTGCTGCACCTGCAAGCATAATAAGCTCGTTTGTCATCAGCCTGAAAAAGCCTATCATAATGAAAAGCATTCCAATGGCTCCGAAGCTGTCCATATCAACGTCCAAAAGGATTATCAGAAGTCCCACTGCGAAAAAAATCGGGCTTTTCATTGAGGGACCAATACATTTTTTTATTACTTTTTTTGCGTTCATTTTAATTCCTCCGTTATATTAATCAATATGTATCATCATAGGTGTAAAGCGGTGAAACCAACTCTATCTCGTCTACGTATGATATTTCAATAAGAACATAATACTGATAAGAGTGTGCTCTTATTGTAACACTGTTGCCATAAAATGCTTTTCCGTCAGAGAAGGTTGTTGTAAATTCAGAAACATCTTCGGTGCCGTTATAGCTGTAACCGAACCAATCCATATCTCCATAATAATTCTCTTCGTCGTAAGCATACTTTTCATCCAGAAGTTCCTTGTACCATGTAAGAATCCCACTCATACCTGCTGTGGTTTCTTCTTTGTACCAAACCGTATAAATACCCTCAGCGGAATCATATTCGCTGTCGTACACGGTGGCTCTGCCGTTTGCAAACTGCTCATAATCGGGAAGCACCGCCGCATTTGCATCATAAGTATCAATATCCGCTCTCTCTCTTGTATTCCATACGGTGAAATCATCGTCGTAAAGCATTATTACGGTTGTATAACCGGTGCTTTCATTGTTACTCATGAAAATAAACAGCTCTCCGCTATATTCTTTGCCATCACTTTCATACGTAATTTCATCAACGTCGGCAGTTCCCGTGTAGTGACCGACAGCCGCAACATCCGAAGCACTGTCCGAGAAAAACTCATCCGTAGAAAATTCAAAACAATAGTCTTCACTCATAAGAAACGCCATATAATCTGCAACCACATCATAACACAAGTCGGAATCGAGAGTATATGTGGAGCTGTAAAAATTCTTTCCGTCCATCTTCTGTTGGCTGTTATAGCTTATCACATACTCCTCGGCATAAGCGGCAAATTCAGGGATATACGCCTTTTGTGCAGGTTTCGTGGTTGTAGGCCTGGTTGTTGTAGGTGCTGTTGTTGTAGGCTTGGTTGTTGTAGGCTTGGTTGTTGTGGTTGAAGAAGAAGGATAATAATTCTTCTCTGTAGTATTGTCTTTATTTTTCTTGTCACCCGTGAGAAGAAAAACCGCAGCAACTGAAACAGCTGCAACAAGAAAAACCGCAATAAGTGCTATTATGCCTTTTTTTCCGCCGGATTTTCCGTTATCGGCGTCACTGCCGTACTGCTGATACGGAGATACACCGCCATTGTTACCCTGCTGATACGGGGGCACACCGCCGTTGTTATCCTGATGATACGGAGGCACACCGCCGTTGTTGCCCTGCTGATACGGAGGTACACCGCCATTGTTGTCCTGCTGATACTGAGGTATACCACCGTTGTTGCCTTGCTGATACGGAGGCACACCGCCATTGTTACCCTGCTGATACGGAGACACACCTTCATAATTGCCGTTTTGCCACGGATCCGCAATATAAGTAGGACTGACAGGCTGTTCCTGAGTCTCGCCTCCCTGCTCTTCAAAAATAATATCGCCATAGATTACAAGGTCATTACCGCAGGAACGGCATATAGGTTCGCTTGCATCCTGGGTATTTCCGCAATATTTACAGTGCCACATCTTCTTTTTCATAACATAATCCCTTTCTTTTTTCTTAATAGAGATATTTCCTTTTAATTATTATAAATTTCCGTTTTAAAATTGTCAAATCAAACATTATTTTTTAACATAAAACCTTCTAATCCATAAATGCGGTAGCATCGGGAGCGCCCGCTCCGTAAAGTCCCGTTGAATAAGCGGGATTCATAAAGGGTCTGCAATAATCTTTTATGTATGTCTCAATCTGAGCAGGAGTTGCATCAGGGCGTATGCACTTGAGAAGTGCCGCAAGCGCACTTATGTGAGGTGTTGCCATTGAGGTACCCTGAAGC
>JAZULG010000108.1:0-3652 GCA_045603005.1 Acutalibacteraceae bacterium | reverse complement strand
AAGCACAGAGAGAAAAAAACAGAAGAAAAGTTAAAATTAAAGAAAAACACTGTTTCATTTTTTATTACCTCGATAGATTATTATTCATGGGACGATTATATCACACCTTTTACAAAACTACAATCGGGTGCGGGTGTCCCGCCCACACTTATTCACTATTCCTTCTTCCCTATTACTTCGCCAAAAATCGACCCGAAGATTAGTGAAAAGTGAAGAGTGAAGAAGTAATAAGTAAAAATCGACAACCTTCTGTCGAAGATTGTCGATTTTTGGCAGGGATGGCAGGATTCGAACCTTCGAATGCAACAGTCAAAGTGTTGTGTCTTACCGCTTGACGACATCCCTAAAAAAACAAATGGGGTGGATAATCGGATTCGAACCGACGACCTCCAGGGCCACAACCTGGCGCTCTAACCAACTGAGCTATATCCACCACCTACTGGCGCGCTTGAAGGGGCTCGAACCCCTGACCTACTGCTTAGAAGGCAGTTGCTCTATCCAACTGAGCTACAAGCGCATATTTAATTGGAGCGGGTGATGGGAATCGAACCCACGCGACCAGCTTGGAAGGCTGGGATTCTACCATTGAACTACACCCGCGTAGTTTTGCAACGTTGACTATTATATACAATCAACGTTGCAATGTCAAGTCTTTTTTGAAAAAACAGTCAGATTTTTTTACTAAAAAATATCAAAGCGATGAAAGAACAAGCTTATCATCTTTTACCTCTGCAGCTATCGCAGAAAGTTCAGAATCAACACTGTCAATAATAATGTTCGCTATACCGTCCTCTATCTCCTTACGGATAAGATTACGTAAGTCTCTTGCTCCACGCTGTCCGCCGTGAGCCTTTTCAGCAAGATAACCGGGTACGTCATCACTCCACTTGAAGGTAATGTCTTTTTCCGATATTGACTGTGCAAGTTCATCAAGCAAGAGCACGGCAATCTTTTTGAAATCCTCAACTGTAAGGTAATTGAACACTGCAATTTCGTCAACTCTGCCGAGGAATTCGGGTCTGAGGAATTCGGAAAGAGCTTTCATGATCTTATCTCTTGTTGCATCGCCTTTTTCTTTACCGAAGCCGATTGCATTACCCTTACGCTCACTACCTGCATTGGATGTCATGACAATAACGGTATTCTCGAAATTAACCGTTCTGCCCTGAGCATCTGTAATTCTGCCTTCATCGAGAATCTGAAGAAGGATATTCATAACATCGGGATGTGCCTTCTCAATTTCATCGAAAAGAATTACCGAATAAGGCTTTCTGCGCACTTTTTCAGTAAGCTGACCCGCCTCATCATAACCGACATATCCCGGAGGTGAACCGATAATTCTTGAAACAGAATGCTTCTCCATAAATTCAGACATATCAAGTCTGATGAGAGTTTCAGGAGTACTGAAAAGCTCGTTGGAAATCTGCTTTACAAGCTCAGTTTTACCTACACCCGTTGGACCTACAAATATAAAGGATGCAGGTCTTCTTCTGGGACTTATCTGCACACGGCTTCTCTTTATCGCGGCCGCAATAACTTTGATTGCTTCATCCTGACCGATAACCTTACTTCTGAGCTTTTCTTCAAGTCCGGCAAGCTTCTTAAGGTCGCTTTCTATAACCTTGCTTGACGGCACACCCGTCCAGAGCTCGATTACTTTTGCAATATCCTGCTCCGTAACTGCGTTATCATTTGCAGCATCGGTAAGATTTGATATATCACTTTCGCAAAGTACGATATCGCTCTTAATTTTAGCTATAGCCTCATAATCCATCGACTCGGTATCATCCATCAGATCTTCTTCGTCAGCCTTAAGCTCGGCAAGTCGTCTCTCACTGATTTCAAGGTCACTTATCGCCTTATTTCTCAGGTTGGCACAGGTACAAGCCTCATCAAGAAGATCAATAGCCTTATCGGGAAGAAATCGGTCCGTAATATATCTTTCTGAAAGAATAACTGCTTTCTTTACGAGTGAATCGCTGATTCTAACTCTGTGGTAATTCTCGTAATACTTCTTTATACCGAGAAGAATATTTGTTGCGTCCTCAATAGACGGCTCCTCAATTTTGATTGGCTGGAAGCGTCTTTCGAGAGCCGCATCCTTTTCAATATGCTTTCTGTACTCGGTAAAGGTAGTTGCACCAACAACCTGAATTTCCCCCCTTGAAAGGGCAGGCTTAAGAATATTAGCCGCATTCATGGAGCCTTCAGCGTCACCCGTACCTACAAGATTATGGATTTCATCGATAAAAAGTATAATATTACCGTTATCTTTGACCTCATCAACAAGATTCTTTATTCTGCTTTCAAACTGACCGCGGAACTGTGTACCGGCAACAAGGGCAGTAAGATCAAGAAGGTGTATTTCTCTGTCAGCAAGCTTTGCAGGAACTTCACCCTTGGCAATTTTCTGTGCGAGAGCCTCCGCAATGGCTGTTTTACCTACACCGGGCTCACCGATAAGGCAGGGATTATTCTTTGAGCGTCTGCAAAGAATCTGTATTGCTCGTGAAAGCTCTTTGTCTCTGCCGATAATGTTGTCAATTTTTCCGTCTCTTGCTTTTTGTGTGAGATCAGTACAGTAAAGAGAGAGAAATTTACGTTTTTTCTCCTTCTTTTTTCTGTCTTTTTTGCTTTTCTTAGGTTCTTCCGCTGAAGTACCGGATGAAGAGGATCTCGCATCAGATGACTCGTCACGGATTGTAAGGCTTTTCTGTAAATCGCCGAAAAGTCCTTGCATAAAAGGCATCGTCGGTGAGCCTCCGCTTTCAAAACCGCCCTCTTCATCAGAGTTCGGAAACATATTGCTGAACTGCTCACTGATTGAGTCAACATCCTCCTCGGTTATACCCATCTGTTCCATCATCTGCTTGATGGGTCCGATATTCATTTCCATAGCACAATTTATGCAAAGTCCTTCCGGTACAGTCTTACCGTCGATTATTTTAGAAATAAAAATCACAGCAGGACGCTTTTTGCATCTTGAGCAAATCATTTTATTCATGTGAATCTCCTTGGATAGTTTACTGAATTACGCAATTATTTATCTGTATTCTTTGCCTTTTCTGCCTTTTTCTCAGCAAAGTGCTCCTTAAACTGTCTGAAGGTTTCGGGCATATAGCTGAAGAAAGCACACATTGTCATAATTGCACAAAGAACTACAAGTACACCTGTGATCCAATCGGGAAGCTCAAAACCTCCGAAGATCTCGTTAAAAGCACCGACCTCAGGACCAACTGCAATTATAATAGTCATATTGACATAGAAAACAACTGTAGCAAGCTTGCCCCAGATTTCAGCTGCACCGGGCTTGATATTCATAAGAAGCATTGTAAGTCCGCCGACAATCATAACAGCTTCCTTAACAAGGAAAACCACGAACACCCAGCCACATGCATTGATAATCTTGTTCTCTGCTCCTAAAAAGTCAATAAGAAGCATTGCGGCAATTGTAATCTGTGTAAGCTTATCGGCAACAGGGTCAAGAATTTTTCCAAGCTCACTGATCTGATTAAACTTTCTTGCAATTTTACCGTCAAAAAGATCGGTTAATCCGGAAAGAGCAAGAATAATAACAGCAACAACCTTCTGGTCATTATAGAATAAAACTGCGAAAACGGGAATCATTATAATTCTGATTACTGAAAGAAGG
>JAZULG010000107.1:0-15457 GCA_045603005.1 Acutalibacteraceae bacterium | reverse complement strand
GCCTTTGCACACAGGGCGGCAACAACACTGCTGTCCTTACCGCCTGAAATGCCTAAGACCGCCTTGCAGCCCTTTCCGTTTTCCTCGAAAAACTGTTTTATCCATTCTATAAGGTCATTTGTGACCTTTGCAACATCAAAGCTCATAGTTTTATCCTCACTTAACTTCAATCTGACACATTTTCATGCTCTCGAGAGCATTTCTGTGGCTTTCGGGAGTTACACCAGCACAGCAGCTGCTGTCAACACTGACCTTTAATTCGGGCATAAATGCCTTGATGAGCATAGCGTTTGAGATAACGCATATATCTGTGCAAAGACCGATAAGCTCAACCTCGTCAAGACCGTCTGTGCCTGCAAGGTGATCCGCGAGCTCCTTACTGCCGAAGGTGGGCTTATCAATAACAAGAGAGTCACCGACCTCAAG
This sequence comes from Acutalibacteraceae bacterium, assembly GCA_045603005.1. Lineage (GTDB taxonomy): Bacteria > Bacillota > Clostridia > Oscillospirales > Acutalibacteraceae > UBA6857. Next base: position 15,031 of record JAZULG010000107.1, on the reverse strand, counting down.
CTCAGGCGAAATTTCCCAGCCCTTTGTACCCTTTATGCAATGAGGAACGGGAAGATTTTTACCCTCCTGAGTGCTCATATAATCTTCACCGTGGGTATCCCTTGTGAAAATTACGGTAGCACCTTCTTTTCTGTACTCCGCGATTTTTTCTTTTACGTTACCGACGATTGCCACTGCCTCTTTTGTACCGAGGGCGCCGTCAATAAAGTCATTCTGCATATCAACAACTATAAGAGCCTTCATAAAAACACCTCTCAATCAATGTATGAATCTATAAAGCCGCCGAGCTTAGCGGTGTATTTTTCTTTGCCTACCATATAGCTCTGGGCGTGGTCTGCACCTTCGATAACAAGAAGGTCTTTATTTTCACTGCCGCAGCTTTCGTAAAGCTCATAAACCATAAAGCAGGGGACAAGACCGTCCTGCTCACCGTGGATAAAGAGCATGGGAAGAGTAGCAGACTTAACGGACTTTATCGGCTCAATGTTGAAAAGATCAAAGCCTGTCCTGCTCCTGTTTACATTATTCCACGCCTTAATGAGAGCCTTTGCTGGAATTTTATTGTTTATTTTGTTTACGCGGTAGGCGAAAAAGTCAGGGCCGCTTGTGAAGCCGCAGTCTGCAACGGTCATTTTAACATTTTCGGGGAGAAGTCCGCTGCCCGACATACGCATAACCGTAGCCGCACCCATTGAAACGCCGTGAAGGATAATTTTTATATCCTTGCCAAAGGTATCGGTCATATAGTCGAGCCACTTAAGGCAGTCCTTTGTTTCGTTATAGCCGAAGGTGCAGTATTCACCCTCGCTTTCACCTGATGCAACGTGGTCAACAATGAAAAGGTTGTAGCCCTTTTCTATATAGTACTGTCCTACGCCGCAGAATTCTTTTTTGCCGTAGCTTCTGTAGCCGTGAGCGGCAAAAACAAAAACATTACTTTCCTTTTCGGGCCTGAGATGATAGGCGACGAGCTTTTCACCTCTGTCGGAAAGCATAAAGTGCCTTTCGTAGCCATAGTCCTCAACCCATTGAAGATTTTTCTGCAGATAGTCACCGAGGTGGGCTTTGTCGCAATCAACAAGCTTTTCGGTGAATTCCTCGGGCGGTACACAGCCTCTTTTGAAAAGAAGGTCACCTGCAAGGCACAGAGCGCCGTAGCCTGCCGCGGCAGCAGCACCCATAGCTGCAAGACCGAATATTTTAGAACCCATATTAACACTTCCTACTTTCTTTTTTATGATTAAATACTACTCTCCAAAAAAGATTTAGTCAAGGTTTTAACAGAAAGTTCAAGGCTGATTAAAATTTTTTCATAAATATATTTATTACAGATATTGTCTAACGGTGTAAAAAATGGTAGAATAATCTCATATCTTGTAAAAAAGAAGGAATACCTATGAAAAGAATCATTTGTCTGCTGGTTATGGCGGTGTGTCTGATTTCCCTATGTGCATATACCGGCAGTGCCGTAACCGAAGAAATTACCCTGTCGGGTCTGAGCGCAAAAAATCAGGCTGACGGAGTTTTCGTCAAGTGGAAGAAGACTGAAAATGCTACGGGCTACAGAATAGTCCGTACCGATGAGAACGGCAATGATACTCTGCTTGAAGAAAGCTACAACGGGATCTCATATACTGATACCTCTGCCGTTTCGGGTGATAAATATATTTACAGTGTTATCCCTCTTACCGATGACGGTGAGGGAGTCTGCGCAAAGCCTGCAGAGATTATTCGTCTGAGTCAGCCTGCAATTACACAGCTGCAGAATACTGCCGACGGCGTTAGCGTAACATGGGAAGAAATCAAGGGTGCAGACAGATACACCCTTTACCGCAAGGGTGAGGGCGAAGAGAAATGGTCAAGCCTCGGTACTGTGAAAAACACCGTTACAAAGCTTGATAAAAAAGCTTCAAGCGGCAAAAGGTATGCTTACACCGTAATCGCAAGAAGCGGAGATTATAAAAGCTCCTACAGTGAGGCGGGTACATCTCTTGATGTGCTTAAGACTCCCGTAATAAGCAAGATATCCGCCACAAACAGCGGTATATACTTTAAATGGTCAAGGGTCAACGGCGCAGAAAGCTATGTTATATACAGACGCGGAGCAGGAGAAAAATGGTCATATCTTACCGTAGTTCCTGCGGAAAAGCAGAGCTTTACCGATACAACAATGACTCCGGGCTACACCTACGCATATACAGTCAGAGCCGTGAATTCGCTTACAGAAAGCGCATATAACAGCGGTACAACCTACAGATTTATTCCCATTAACGATATCAGCTCCGTCAAAAACTCCGAAAAGGGACTTACCGTAAAGTGGTATGCATCTCCCTATGCAAGCTCCTACAAGCTTTACAGAAAGGCTGAGGGCGATACCAAGTGGACAAGAATAGCCATACTTAACGGAAAAAACAAAACGAGCTATACAGATACCAAGGTAAATAACGGTGAAATCTACACCTACACTCTCATAACCGTCTGCGGAAAATATCAGAGCACATACCGCAGTCAGAGCGACGGTACCCGCTTTGTTGCACCGCCTATTACTGAAATTGCACTCAAAAGCAAGGTCGGCTACCGTGTTGAATGGCTTAAGGTTCCCGGTGCAACTCACTATTATGTTTACCGCAGTGACAGTGAAAACGGACCGTGGCAGAAGCTTGTAAGAGTGAAGGATGTTGACTTCTACAACGATAAAACCGCCGACAAAACGAAGAAGTATTATTACTGTGTCAGAGCAGGCGTTGACGGAAAGTTCTTCAGCACCTACGGCGTATCCGTTATGACAAGCAACATCGATCCGAATAAGAAAATGGTTGCGCTTACCTATGATGACGGACCTCACGGTACATATACTGCACAGATTCTTGATGTGCTTGAAAAGTACGACTCAAGGGCGACCTTCTTTGTGGTAGGCTCGAGAATCGAATATTACCCCGAGCAGCTCACAAGAGCAGTATCTCTCGGCTGCGAAATCGGAAGCCATACCTACAGTCACATTAACCTTCCTTCAAACAGCGACACTTCGATTAAAAACGAAATGAATAAAACCGATGCACTTATCAAAAAGTACACCGGTGAAGTTGCTCCCGTGATGAGACCTCCCGGAGGAGCAACAAGCTCAAGATCCCTTGCAGCAGTCGGCAAGCCTGCAATTATGTGGTCTGTTGACACCCGCGATTGGGAGCACAGAACAGCATCACGCACCGTAAGCCACATCAAAAACAATGTCTATGACGGCGCAATAGTTCTTATGCACGACCTTTATTCACCCACCGCTCAGGCGACAAAGACAATCGTGCCCTGGCTTATAGATAACGGATATCAGCTTGTAACCGTTTCCGAGCTTATGTATTACAGAGGAATTACAATGAGACCGGGCGGCGTTTACAGAAGTGCAAGACCGTAAAAAAATTCCCGATGCAGGTGCATCGGTAATAATTTTTTATCTGTTGAGAATAAAGTGGAAGAATTCTACAAGCCAGTTTATAAGAGCAAACACAAGTGCGAAGAGGGTTTGCTTTTGTGTTTCGGGTCTGTCGAATTTTTTGTCAGCCTCCCATGCTTCGGTTTTGCAGTTTTCTTCTGTCATGGGATATGCGGTTTCGGTTTCGTTATCGTAAACAACAAACTGTGTATATTCGAAATCGTCAATGGTAAGCTGAGTGTCTGCTGTTACAACCTTGAGCAACACAGAGGTTTCAAAATCGGTCCACTTTGAGTGTGTAATACCCTTGGTAAACCAGGTTGAGTCGGGGAATGCGCAGGTGGAGGCATCTATTTTCTTATCAGGTGAAATATATTTGCCCTTGCCTTCTGCAACTCTTGCAGCTATGTATTCGTCGCTGAGATCCTCATAAACTGTTCCGGTTGTAGCACCGAAGGAGGCCTTGTTTACTGTTGCAAACTGGTCTGCCACATAATCTCTGGAGTCGGCTATAGCGGCTAACTGGAAGCCGTATTTTGCAATTACGCCGACCTTTACGTCATTTGCCTTTAATTCGTCAAAGATGCTGTCGATATTACACATTACGTTGTAGTGATAATCCTCGATCTTTGTAATGAGGTTTTCATATGTTTCTCTCTTTTCGCTGTTTTCATCGCCGAATACATAATAAAGAGCATCGTCGAAGTCATCCTCGCATACAAGAGCCCAATAGCCGGGCCATGTAAAGAAGGTTGAAAGAGCAAGAGCAGATGTAACACCCTGCACAAGCTTACCGTAGATTTCGGTTTCGCTAAGCTCGAAGCCGGTTGAGGCTAATGCTTTTGCGGCAAGGTCAATGCTTGTTGTGATAAATGAATCAAGCTCAAACCAACCGATTGCCCCGAAATCTGCGAGCATTCTGTTTATAGCGTTAACGTCAAGTACGAATTTGCCGCTGATAGGCTCACTGATGATTTCACCGCCTGCAGCAACGCTGCCGTTGAAGCTTACGCCGTGCACACTGTCTGTGCCGTACTTCTGAAGGTATGCCATAACAACTGATGTGCCGAGGCATCTTGCGATGATTGCAACCTTCTTTGCTCCGGTTAATTCCTTTACTTTTTCAACGTATGCGTGGAATTCATCTGCAGTTTTCATAGGATCCTGACGCCAGTCGTAGAAGAAATGGTAATCGTAGTACATATAGTGACCGTTGGCATCCTTTGCGTCGCGTGAAAGCTGAGAATTCTGTACGTCTGTTGCTAACTGTGAAATACCGCTGCCGTTCCAGTTTTCACCGTTTTCGTCATAGCGTACTTCGGTAAAAATTTCGCCGATTTCCTTTTCAAGTGCGGCATAATAATTATCCCACTCGTCGTTAAGGATACCCTCAACAAGGAAAGGAGTAAGAACGTTAACGGTAGCCTCTCCGAGAGCACCTTCCTCACTGCCGCCGAGAATGTTCAGAATTTCATTGAACTGGAAAAGCTTTACTTTCTTTTCTGCGTCATAAATGGGTTCGCCGTCACCGTAAATTGTAACAACGGGTATGGGGCTTTTACCAACCTCGTATTCTGCGGCAAAGGCAGGAGCCGAGAAGGCAAACAGCATTACAGTGATGAGTAAAACCGATACAAGCTTCTTCATAAACGATACCTCTTTCTTTATATAGTTTTATATAAACAGTTTTTCAAAGCACACCTCTGTTAAACATTAAACAGGAAATGCACAATGTCTCCGTCTTTCATAACGTACTCCTTGCCTTCACTCTTTACGAGACCCTTTTCCTTAGCTGCGGCAAGAGAACCAAGCTCCATAAGAGTATCAAAGGCAACAACCTCGGCACGGATGAAGCCTCTTTCAAAGTCCGAGTGAATTTTACCTGCTGCCTGGGGAGCCTTGGTCCCCTTTTTGATTGTCCATGCTCTTACCTCGGGCTGACCTGCGGTAAGGTAGGAAATAAGACCGAGAAGGCTATAGCTTCTCTGAATAAGAAGGTCAAGACCGCTTGTTTCAACGCCGAGGTCTGTAAGGAACATTTCCTTATCCTCCTTTGAAAGAGAGGAAATCTCAGCCTCAAGACCTGCACAGATGGGAAGTACCTCACTGCCCTCTGCTTCGGCAATTTCGCATACTGCCTTATAGTTTTCGTTGGTATCGATACCTGAAACGAAGTCATTTTCGCTCATATTACAGGCGTAGATAACGGGCTTTGAAGTAAGAAGGGCAACCTCTGCGAGCATTGCGGCTTCTTCATCGTCGCACTCAACACTTCTTGCGGGCTTTTCGTTTTCAAGAGCTTCCTTTACTCTCTTGAGGAATTCGAGCTCCTTGCCAAGGCTCTTATCACCTTTCATAGCCTTTGAAACACGGTCAATTCTTCTGTCAATCATTTCCATATCAGAAAGGATGAGCTCAAGATTGATGGTTTCGATGTCTCTTTTAGCGTCAACACTGCCGTCAACGTGGATGATATCGTCATCCTCGAAGCAGCGTACCACGTGAATGATAGCATCAACCTCACGGATATGTGAAAGGAACTTGTTACCGAGACCCTCGCCCTTTGATGCACCTCTTACGAGACCTGCAATATCAACGAATTCGATTGTTGCGGGGGTGAACTTTACGGGATTATACATCTCTGCAAGCTTATCGAGTCTGTAATCGGGTACTGCAACAACACCTACGTTAGGCTCGATTGTGCAGAAGGCGTAGTTTGCAGACTGAGCGCCCGCATTTGTGATTGCATTGAAAAGTGTACTCTTACCTACGTTGGGTAAGCCGACTATACCTAATTTCATAATCTTTTAACCTCTATGTTTATTTTTAGTAGCCAGTAGTCAGTAGTCAGTAGTCAGTAGTCAGGGAAAGCCCTTCGGGCTTTTAAAGCACCGCAGGTACAATTTATGATGAAGTCAATTCATTTATTGCCTTGTTTTTATTTCATCATAAGTAATCTGCGGGCGGAAGATACCCTTGACTACTCACCTGATACGAGATTGCGCATTGCGAATTGTGCATTGCGAATTATATCAGCCTGCGGCTGATACTAAAGCCTGCTCAATATCTGCGATGATGTCCTCAACGTCCTCAATACCTACTGAAAGACGGATAAGGTCGCTCTTTACGCCACACTCATTAAGCTGCTCTTCGGTAAGCTGTCTGTGAGTGGTTGAAGCGGGGTGAAGCACGCAGGTTTTTGAGTCTGCAACGTGAGTAACGATTGATGCAAGGCGGAGTGAATCCATAAACTTGGTTGCAGCCTCTCTGCCGCCCTTAACACCGAAGGAAATAACGCCGCAGGTACCCTTGGGCATATACTTCTTAGCGATATCGTACTGCTCGTCACCCTCGAGACCGGGATATGAAACCCAGGAAACGAGGTCACTGTTCTTAAGGTACTCTGCAACCTTAAGAGCGTTACTGCAATGTCTTTCCATACGAAGATGAAGTGTCTCAAGACCGAGGCCGAGAAGGAATGCATTCTGGGGGCCGGGGATTGAGCCGAGGTCTCTCATAAGCTGAACAACAGCCTTTGTGATGTATGCACCCTTGCCGAAGCGCTCTGTGTAGGTAACACCGTGATAGCTGTCGTCGGGAGTTGTAAGACCGGGGTACTTGTCGCTCTTTGTCCAGTCGAAGTTACCGCTGTCAACGATTACGCCTCCGACCTGAGTTGCGTGACCGTCCATGTACTTTGTGGTTGAGTGGGTAACAATGTCAACTCCGAATTCAAAGGGACGGCAGTTGATGGGTGTGGGGAAGGTATTGTCAACGATGAGGGGTACGCCGTGAGCGTGAGCTGCCTTTGCAAACTTCTCAATGTCGAGAACCTGAAGTGAGGGATTGGAGATAGTCTCACCGAAAACTGCTTTTGTGTTTTCCCTGAAAGCGGCACTAAGCTCTTCTTCACTGCAGTCGGGAGTAACGAAGGTGAATTCGATACCGAGCTTTCTGAGAGTAACGTTGAAGAGATTGAAGGTACCGCCGTAGATTGCGCTTGAAGCAACAACATGGTCACCTGCTGAGCAGATGTTGAAGATTGCAAAGAAGTTTGCAGCCTGACCTGATGAGGTAAGCACTGCGGCAACACCGCCCTCAAGAGCGGCAATTCTTGCGGCAACTGCATCGTTTGTGGGATTCTGAAGGCGTGTATAGAAGTAGCCTGAAGCCTCAAGGTCGAAAAGCTTAGCCATTTCTACGCTTGAATCGTATTTGTATGTGGTACTCTGAACGATGGGAATCTGTCTGGGTTCACCGTTTTTGGGAGTGTAGCCTGCATGGATACACTTTGTAGCAATTTTATATTCGCTCATTGTAATTACCTCTTTCCGTATACAATTTATAATGTAAGGTCATTATTTATCAATTTTATATTATAGTATAATCCTTTACAGAAGTCAATGCTTTTAAGGGAATAGAGAGCTTAAGGAAATAGGGATTAGGGACCAGATTACTCCCTCCGTCAAAGAAGGAGGTTATTATAAGCTCCCTCCTTGAGGGAGCTGTCAGCGAAGCTGACTGAGGGAGTAGCCTGACCCTACCGCAAAAAAAAGGACGGCTCTCAGCCGTCCTCACTAATCCTTGATTTCTTTACTGCTCCTCAATATTTTTCCCCGCAAAGGCATTAAGCTCAAGCCCTGCAATATTGCCGCTCAGGTATTCGTAATAGCCCTGAGAGCCGACCATAACCGCATTGTCGCCGCAGAGTGAAAGCTCGGGAAGGTAAAGCTTATACTTTTTCTTTTCGCAAAGCTCTGTAAGAGCCTTACGAAGTACTGAATTAGCAGACACGCCGCCTGCAACAACGAGAGTCTTGTTGCCTGTGTCCTCCATAGCCTTTTCAACGTTTCGGCAAAGACAGTCGGAAACCGCCTTCTGGAAGGATGCACCAAGGTCAGCCTTGTTTATTTCAACGCCCTTCTGCTCGGCGTTGTGTATTATGTTGATAACCGAGGTTTTCAGTCCCGAAAAGCTGAAATCGTAGGGACATCCCTCAACCTTGGGTACGGGAAACTTAAATGCCGTACTGTCGCCGTCCTTTGCAAGTCTGTCCATATTAAGTCCGCCGGGGTAGGGTATACCCATTGAGCGTGCAGCCTTGTCGAGAGCCTCACCGGCCGCATCGTCACGGGTACGTCCGATAATCTTAAAGTCGGTATAATCCTTTACCTCAACCATTGCAGTGTTTCCGCCGCTGACAACGAGGCAGAAGAAGGGGGGCTTAAGTTCCTGATGTGTTATGTAGTTAGCCGCAATGTGAGAGCGCAGATGATGTACGGGAATAAGGGGGAGCTTCTTACTGTAAGCGAGTCCCTTTGCGTAGTTTACGCCCACTAAAAGTGCGCCGATGAGTCCGGGTGCATAGGTGACGGCAACTGCGTCAATGTCATCGAGGGTAAGCTCTGCATCGGAAAGAGCCTTATCCACAACGCCGCTGATTGCCTCGGCGTGGCGTCTTGAAGCTATCTCGGGTACTACACCGCCGTAAATTTTATGCTCCTCAACCTGAGATGCAACCACATTTGAAAGTACCCTTCTGCCGTTTTCAACAACACTTGCGGCAGTCTCGTCGCAGGAGGATTCTATTGCTAAAATTTTCATTTATATCACCTTAGCTCCTTTGTCATAATAAGTCCGTTCTCTTTCGGATGAGAATAAAAATCCTTACGCTCACCGACTAGAGCAAATCCGTTTTTTTCATAGAGGGCTATTGCCCCGAGGTTGCTTTTTCGTACCTCGAGAGTAATAAAGCAGCAGCTTTCCTTTTCCGCCACGTCGGTACAGTACCTTACAAGGGCTTCACCGATGCCCCTTCGTCTGCAATGGGGATAAACGGCAACGTTTGCTATGTAGCATTCGTCCAGCACGATGTGCATACCCATATAACCGAGGACTTTACCTTCCTCCTCACAGACGAAAAAGCGTGCCTGCTCGTTTGTCAGCTCGGATGTAAGTCCGTCCTCACTCCATGGCTCGGAAAAGCATTCTTTTTCAAGTGCTGCTATCTGAGAAATATGCTTTTCTGTCATAGGTACTGTGTTCACGTTGCTTCTCCCTCCCGCAAACTTTCCTATCATATATAGTAATGTTTTTTTGATGAAAAGTAAACCTTATTTTAAATTTTCTTTTTATACAGTGTTATTTTTTCAAATAAAATCCCGTATATTTACAAATTAGAAATATACAGAGCGTTATTCTGTTGTATAATGAATTATCGTATAAAAGGAGGTAATTTATATGAAAAAGATATTAGCAATCATTCTTGCGGCTCTCTGCCTTACATCCTCTCTCGGAGTAACAGGCTATGCGGCAACAGATAACATCATCGGTGACATTGTTCAGGATTATGTAGGCGTTACCGAGGAAGAGGACATCAGCGACCAGATGATGTACGGCATTCATTACGAAATGCAGGTTCTCACACCGGTAAAGCTTATGTATAAGCCCAGCCCCACAATCACCTTCAAGGCTCCCACAACAGCCAAGGTAACAAACGATACTCCGCTTTCGGTTGACTATGAGTTCATCTGCTGGAAGCACGCAGAAACCGGAGAGCTTTATTATCCCGGTGACGAAATCGAGGTAGACGGTGTTGTTACACTTCATGCAGTGTTTGAGGAAAAGCAGGACAATCATCCTCTCTTCATCCGCTACATAATCACAGGTCTTGAGGCGTTCAAGCGTCTTCTTAAGAAGTTCCTTGCAGTTACAGACGGAATTCAGGAAAACGATAAGGAATACTATGAGCCCACAACCGAGCCTGTACCTGCCGAATAATTAAATAAGAAAAATATAATTAAAGCTGTCGGGCTCTCTCCTGACAGCTTTTGTTTTAAATTTAAATTAAATATTTGTCTTTAAATTTCAAAAATTGACAAACTTTTAAATGAATGTTTATATTTTTTAAATTACATCGATTTTAAAATTACAGATAGCATCAATTTGTCTAATTTCTCTTGAAAAGTGAGAAATTTTGATTAATATAAAAATCGGATGCTTTTATAGTTTTGAGAAGAAGGTGAATGGCAGATGAGAAAACGCAGTGCGGATGTGAAGCTCTCCAGAGCATTTTTCAAGCTTCTTGAAACAAAAAGCTACTCAAAGATTTCTGTTTCTGAGATTGTAGCCGAAGCAAGTCTGAGCAGAACTACCTTTTACAGATATTATACCGATGTTTACGATATGTACGATAAGATATCTGTCGCTGTGGTTGACAGAATAGTAGCCGAGCTGGCTGTTGTTTTTACTGATAAGTCGGTAGATAAGGAATCACTTCTTGAAACTTTCTCCGAAAAGCTTGAGAGTCAGAAAAGGTATATCAAGCTTCTCAGCGGTGAAAATGGTGGTAAGGAGTTCTTTGAAATTGTAACAAAAAGAGCCTTTTTCTGTCTCGGGCAGTACGGTGCACTTCTGAGTAAGAGTGATTTCTTTGCGGTTAGGTTTGTGCTTTTTTCAGGAATAGCAACTTACGTTAAAACTATTCAGGACGGTACGGAGTTTGACAGCCGTTACCTGGAGATGTATAAGAGAATACTTGCTGATGCACAGGAGGCGGGAAGAGAAAATGAATGAATCCACCGAACGTAAGCTCCGTGATGCATACAGTAAGCTTGTCCGTAAGAATACGGAAAAAATTACGGTTACCGAGCTTTGCAGAAAGGCTGATGTTTCAAGAGCGACCTTTTACATTTATTATAAGGATATGGACGAGTATGTCGAAAGGCTCAGAATGCAGATGGCATCAAAGCTTTTCGGACAGTCTGCAAGACTTCTTCTTTGCAATGACCATGACTTTTTGAAGCTGCTAAAAAAAGGAAACCTTATTTTTGATGAGTACGAAACCGAAATACTCAAAAATATGCTCAGCGGAGCAAGCTATCTTTCTTTTGCGGCTCTTGCCGAAGCGTTTTTTGTCCGTGACAGAGAGGCTTCACCCTTTTCCGATTCTGCATGGGAAAAGCACAGAGATGAGATTGACCTTTTCACAAGAGGTTACCTTATTATCCTCATTTCGGGTCTTATCAGCTACGATGAGGCATCCTTCAGAAGTGATATGAGAAACTGCCGTACTTATTTCAGAAATCTGTGCAGCCGGTACGAAAAAGAAGCATTATAAAAAACGAGGCTGCAGGGCTTGGTGTTCTGCAGCTTTTATATGTGATAAAATAAAAATGCATAAATTGTTGAAAAGTGCGGATGTTTTTGTGATAGAATGTTATGAAAAGTAAAAAAGAAAGAGGAAGAGCAATGCTTACACATGAAATCAGAGACGCCTTTGCCGCTTTTGGCAGAAAGGGCGAAATAGTAAATGTTGAACAGATTACGGCAGGTCTTATAAATGCAACCTACCTTATTTCTACCGATGCAGGGGAAAAATATATTCTTCAGAAGATAAATGCCTTTGTTTTCAGAGACCCTGAAGGCCTTATGGAGAATATCGTAGGCGTTACAGGCTATCTTGCACAAAAGATTGCCGTAGCGGGCGGAAATCCCGAGAGGGAGACTCTCCGGTTTATCCCATGCCGTGACGGAAGGTACTTTTACACCGACTCTCAGGGCGGAGTATGGCGTATGTATATTTACGTTGATGATGCACTTACCTACAATAAGGCGGAAAGTGCGCAGACTCTCAGAAGTGCGGGAAGAACCTTCGGCAGATTTATGAAGCTTCTCGCAGATTATCCTGCAGAAACCCTCAATGAAACTATCGTCAACTTCCATAACACACCCTCACGCTACAGAGACTTCCTTGAGGCTGTTGAAAAGGACGTCAAGGGCAGACGTGCAGAGGTTGAAAAGGAAATCGCTTTTGTTATGGCGAGAGAGGCAGATACACATCGCCTTACAGACCTTCTCGCAAAGGGTGAGCTTCCCTTAAGAGTTACTCATAACGATACCAAGCTTAATAACGTACTTTTCGACAAGCATAGCAACGAAAGCATCTGCGTAATCGACCTTGACACCATTATGCCCGGACTTTCGCTTTACGATTTCGGCGACAGTATCCGTTCGGGAGCAAATGCATCTCAGGAGAGCGAGAGGGATCCCGAAAGAATATACATTGATCTTGAGCTTTTTGAGGCCTATACCGACGGGTACCTTTCCGAAACTGCAGAAAGCCTCAATAGTACCGAGATAGAAAACCTTGCCTTTTCAGCGAAGCTTATGACCTTTGAATGCGGAATGCGTTTTCTTACCGACTACCTTAACGGTGACGTCTATTTCCGCACCGACTATGAGGGTCACAATCTTGTGAGAGCAAGAAACCAGTTCAGGCTCATAGAGAGTATGGAAGAAAATATGGATAAAATGCAGGAAATAGTATATGAATGCAAGGAGAAGTATATGAAGTAAAAATCAAGGCAGAGCTTGTCTCTGCCTTTTTCTTTTCTGAACTCCCGATTTTTTAAAAAAAATGCTGTAAAGCTCTTGACATTTACACTTATCCATAGTATAATATCCGAGCTGTAAAGGAAAAACTCTTTACACAGGCGGGAGGGAAGTGTAAAAATGGCGAAAAATCTTGAGGTTACAATGCTTTTTGATATTTACGGCGGAATGCTTACCAAGAAGCAGCAGGATTTTATAAGCTATTATTACGATGACGACCTTTCCCTTGCCGAAATCGCTGAAAATGAAGGCATAACCCGTCAGGGAGTACGTGATGCCATAAAGCGTGCCGAAGCTCAGCTTTTTGCTTTTGAAGAGCAGCTGGGTCTGCAGGAAAGGCTTGAGAAGCTCCGTGAGGGAATGGCAGAAATCCGTGAGCTGTGCGACGTTATCAATGAGGTTAACCGCCGTACGGTGCTTTCAAGAGAGATAAACGATTCAACGGCAAGAATCGATGTTCTCACAAGAATGCTCAGCGAGTAAATTTAATTAAAAAGGATTGATTCAAGTGGCATTTGAAGGTCTTTCAGATAGACTTGAAGCCGCCTTTAAAAAGCTCAGAAGCAAGGGTGCACTCACCGAGTCCGACGTTAAGGAGGCAATGCGTGAGGTCAGAATGGCTCTTCTCGAGGCTGACGTTAACTATAAGGTTGCAAAGGACTTTACCGCAACAGTAACCGAAAGAGCAATCGGCTCAAAGGTAATGGAAAGTCTTACCCCCTCACAGATGGTTATCAAAATCGTCAATGAGGAGCTCACAAACCTTATGGGCGGCACAAAGTCAAGGCTCAACACTGCAAACCATCCGCCCACGATTGTTATGATGTGCGGACTTCAGGGTTCAGGTAAAACCACCCACAGTGCAAAGCTTGCACTTATGCTTAAAAATCAGGGTCACAGACCTCTTCTTGTAGGATGTGACGTTTACAGACCTGCAGCTATCAAGCAGCTTCAGGTTGTAGGTGAAAAGGCAGGCGTACCCGTTTTCGAGCTGGGACAGATAGATCCCGTTGATATTGCAAAGCAGGCAGTTGCTTACGCCAAGGACCACGGCAATGATTACGTTTTCCTTGACACCGCAGGCCGACTTCACGTTGACGAGGAGCTAATGACAGAGCTCAAAAACATCAAGAGCACGGTGCATCCCCACGAAATAATGCTTGTAGTTGACTCAATGACAGGTCAGGATGCGGTTAACGTTGCAACCTCCTTCAATGAGGCACTCGGTATAGACGGTCTTCTTCTTACAAAGATGGACGGTGATACCCGAGGCGGTGCGGCACTTTCCGCAAGAGCTGTTACGGGCAAGCCCATCAAGTTTGTCGGTACAGGCGAAAAGCTCGGTGACCTTGACGTGTTCCATCCCGACAGAATGGCTTCAAGAATTCTTGGTATGGGTGATATGCTCTCTCTTATCGAAAAGGCTGAAATGGAGCTTGACGAAAAGAAGGCAAGAGAATTAGAGCAGAAGCTCAGAAAGAATAAGTTTGACCTTAACGACCTTTACGACCAGCTCAGTCAGGTGCGTAAGATGGGCTCGATTAAGGATATGCTTAAGATGCTTCCCGGTGTGGGAAGAAAAATCGACGATGTGGATATCGACGAAAGACAGTTTGACAGAGTTCAGGCGCGTATCCTTTCCATGACACCTCAGGAAAGAGCAAAGCCCGACATCATCAACCCCTCAAGAAAACGCCGTATCGCAGCAGGTGCGGGTATGCAGGTTGAGGATGTAAACAAGCTTCTGAGTCAGTACAGACAGATGCAGAAGATGTTCAAGCAGTTGGGCGGCAAATCCTCAAAGAAGATGATGAAGCGAATGAGAAATATGCCCGGCATGAACGGTATGAACGGAATGGGCGGTTTCGGTAATTTCGGACTGTAAGGTAAAGACACGTAAACAACACAGCGTGTTTAAATAAAAAAATAAAAAATAATTTTATGGAGGTCATTAAAATGGCAGTAAAAATCAGACTTCGCCGTATGGGCGCAAAGAAGGCACCTTTCTACCGTGTAGTTGTAGCAGATTCAAGATATCCCCGTGACGGTCGTTTCATCGAAGAAATCGGTTACTACAATCCTATGACAAACCCCGCAGACATCAAGATCGACGCTGAGAAGGCTCAGAAGTGGATTGCTAACGGCGCTCAGCCCACTGACACAGTTAAGGTACTTCTTAAAAAGAGCGACATCCTTAAGTAATTTCGGAGG
>JAZULG010000106.1:0-7358 GCA_045603005.1 Acutalibacteraceae bacterium | reverse complement strand
ACCGAAGAAAAGCTTTTCAACTGGCATAGTGAAGAAAATACCTTAATTACAAGAATTACACTTCTAATTGACGCCCTAAAGGCTTTTATCGGTTCAGTTTTCGGTTGATAATAAGTAAAAAAAATAACCACGCAGAGATGCGTGGTTATTTAGTTTTAATAAGGTCTTTTATTACTTCGCCGCCAATTATCATTCCTGCTACGGGAGGGACAAAAGAAATGCTCCCAGGTACGGATTTACCTCTTTCTGTTGTTTCAGTGAAAGCGGGCTTCATAGGCTCTTCCTTTGAATACAGCACCTTTAATTTTTTTATACCCCGTTTTTTTAATTCAGTTCTCATAACACGGGCAAGGGGACAGACACTTGTTTTATATATATCCGTAACTTCAAACTGTGTAGGGTCGAGCTTGTTTCCTGTACCCATTGAAGAAATTACGGGTATTTTTTCAATGATACACTTTTCTATTATTGAAAGCTTACCAGAAACCGTGTCAATTGCATCGATAACGTAATCGTAGGGCGAAAAATCAAAATTATCAATATTTTCCGGCAATATAAATATGTTAAAAGTATTAATCTGACAGTCGGGGTTTATGTCAAGGATTCGCTTTTTTGCCGCATCTGTTTTAAATACGCCGACAGTGCTTTGGGTTGCAATAAGCTGGCGGTTTATATTGCTCTCGCTTACGGTATCGTTGTCTATAAGGTCAATTCTGCCGACTCCGCCTCTTGCAAGAGCCTCAACAGCACCGCCGCCGACACCGCCGACACCGAATACTGCAACAGCAGAAGCTCCGAGCCTTCGGATGGCATCGGAGCCTAAAAGCATTTCAGTTCTTTTGAAAATCTCAGACATAAACTATTTCCTTTTTTTTAAGTCAAAGCCGTTAAAAATAAAAATGGTCGCAATAATAAGGCTGATAATAACTACAATAATCATAATGGGATTAGCGATAAAGTATTCAGCCATTTTAATGAAGGCGGCAGGCTGGAACATAATGACTATTCCTATTACAACCGAAATAATTGCGCATATAAGTACGGCACCTGCAGCAGCATCCTTGGCAATCCGCCCGCTCTCAGTTTTTTCTTCACCGTAAAGGTTAACTGAATTTTCAATTGCAGTATTAAATGTTTCCGCAGCTAGAACAAGAGCGGATGTGATAAGCAGAAGAACATATTCTGTTTTGCTTATAACAAACCAATCGCTGAAAATAAGTATAGAAAACATATAAGTGAGGCAGGTAATATGTATTCGCATATTTCTTTCGTTACGAATCATATATCCAATACCTCTGAAAGCATAAACAAAGCTCATCAGTAGACTCTTAAGTTTTTCCATATCATTCCTCAACTGTATAGTAGCTGCCGTTTCTTACAAGACCAAGCTGCGTCAGAACGGCTTCTTCCTTTTCTCTCATTTTTACAAGCTCCATACCGCCGGGCTCGTGGTCATATCCGAGAAGGTGAAGCATTGAATGCACTGTGAGGAAGGCCACCTCTCTGTCGAGTGAATGACCGTAAAGGTCAGCCTGCTTGACAGCGGTTTCAATTGAAATAACAATATCACCGAGCATCTGTGCGCCTGTATCGTTATTAAGGTCATAAATACCGTCAACACCAAGAGGGAAGGAAAGAACATCGGTTGATCTGTCGATACCTCTGTGCTGAAGATTAAGAGCGTGAATAGCATCGTCATCAACTATGGTAACACTGATTTCTGCCGAGCCCTTGAAATTCTCATTAACAAGTACTGCGTTACAGCAACGTCTTATAAGCATTCTGATGCCCGTGGGAATTTTAACGGTGTTCTGGTCGTTGGTAATAATTACCTTTATTTTATCCTTCATTTTTTCTTCTTTGCCTCCTCATATTTTTCGTAAGCCTTGATAATATCCTGAACAAGCTTATGACGTACAACGTCTTTTTCGGAAAACTTGACAGTTTGGATGTCATCGAGGTTTTTGAGAATCTTTATAACCTCAACCAAGCCTGATTTTTTACCGTCGGGCAGGTCAATCTGAGTAATATCGCCGGTAACCACGATTTTTGAACCGAAGCCGAGTCGGGTGAGAAACATCTTCATCTGCTCGGGCGTTGTATTCTGAGCCTCGTCAAGAATGATGAAGCTGTCATCAAGGGTACGACCTCTCATATAAGCAAGCGGAGCAACTTCAATGCAGCCTCTTTCCTGATATTTCTGGAAATTTTCAGGACCAAGCATGTCAAACAGAGCATCATAAAGCGGTCTTAGATACGGGTCAACCTTCTGCTGGAGATCGCCGGGAAGAAATCCTAATTTTTCGCCGGCCTCAACAGCAGGTCGTGTAAGAATGATACGGCTTACCTCTTTCGCACGGAAGGCACTTACTGCCATTGCAACAGCGAGATAGGTTTTTCCGGTGCCTGCAGGGCCCACACCAATTACAACTGTATTTCCCTTGATTGCTTCAATATATCTTTTCTGACCGAGGGTTTTAGCTTTAATAGGCTTTCCCTTTGCACTTATGCAAATACAATCAGAGCCGATGGAGTTGAGTTTATCATCGTTTCCGTCCTTAACAAGGCTGATGACATAGCGAAGGTTGTGTTCTGTGAGATTTTCACCCCTGTTGATAATATGGAGAAGATGACCGATAGTTCTCTTTGCTTTATCAACCTGCTCGTCTTCACCGCAGACCTTCATTTCACTTCCGCGGACGATAATATTTACATCAAATTCTTTTTCAATCAGCTTTACGTTTTCATCAAAGGAGCCAAAAAGGCTGACTGCCTGCTCCATACGTTCTATGTTTACAATCTGTTCCGCCAAAAAATATTACACCTCATTTAACCTTTCGGTATAATTTGTGATAGAATGTACATAAAAATACATTATTTACAATAAATTTTAGCACATTTATTTGAAAAAGTGAAGGGTTTATCTGAAAAAACATTAAAAAATAAACAGAAATTTACTTTTCAACATAGATTTTGCTTTTTACACCTATATAGTCTATACATGACATCTCTGATGATATGAAAAAACACTTATCGGTAGTACGTACAGACATTTTACATTCAAGAATGTTGGTGTTATCAAAGATATTGTAAAAATCAGCAATATACTTATCTACCGCATATAAAAGAGAGCTGTTATATTCAGTTTCGTATTCTTTTGCCTTTGTTCTGTAAACGATTCCGAAAGGAAGCTTATTCTTACCGATCATCATATACTCAGAGAATGAAAAAGGAGTGTTTTTTGTAGCTGAAAGATAGGGTATTTCAAGCCCTATTATATCTAAGTTCTCAATAGCTTCTGTATCGGTGTACCCTTTACATCTGACAGAAGCAGGGTAGCTGCGTTGAAATTCCGTATTGTGCAGGGCGGTAATTTTTCCTCTCGCCTCAAGATAAGAGGCGGATAAATCTCGATTCTGAATTACGCCGCTTATAAGAAGGTCTCCTTTTTTTACCGCACTGCCCGGTGTAGCTTCAATATCACCGTTGATTACATCGATATTTAATAGAGTGCCGTCGAAATCGGCCACAATATTACAAGGCTCTCCATAGGTTGTGTCCTTGTGTTCGTCAATATAATCGCGTACTTCAACTGTTGCTTTGCTGCCCTTTATATTCACCGACATCCAGAGTAGTCTGCCGTTAAAATGGTTTATAGCGCTTCTGCCGGCGGAAAGTTCATCAATTGCGGGCGCATATGCACCTTTTTTTACACCGTACTGTGAAAGCACATTTATTATTTCCTCATGGCTTACAGTTTGGGTACCTTCAACCTCAATAAACCATATAAAGCGGTTCATTATTATATAAAAGGCAATAATGAAGATAATTCCTGCCATCAGTACGGCTCTGTGACGGTGCTTTTTAAAAAACAGCGGAAGTCCCTTCTTTTCAGTGATTTTAAGAGTAACTCCGCTCTCTCTGACAATTGGTCTCAGTTTATGAAAGCTCTTTATGCTGATGCAGGCCTGAATTCTGTTTATCTCAGGAATAACATTCCATATAAGGATGCCTTTTGCGTTGCACAGATTTATGAATCTTTCCCTGAATCCGCCTTTTACTGTGAATTTTACATATCCTTTTGCGTATCTTAAGATGTTTATAAGCTTCATATTATCACCGTTTACAGTATGAAAATTCAACAGAGGAAAGCTCTCCTTTAATAATAACCTCTTCTGAAGAAAGTGCAGTCATATTGAAATTTTTTCCTTTCAATGTCAGAATCAGGCGACCGCAGTTTAGTCTTATAAGGTCCCTGGTGTATTCAATTATAGCTTTTATCCCGATTATACTGACTTCTCTGTTTGAAATGATGCTGACATCGGGTATATCGGAAAGTTTGTTGTATAATAACATATCTTCTTCCTTTTCCTGCGTTCTTCTTTGCAAAATTATCACACCTTCAGAAAATATTACTCTGTAAATAATATGCTGAATTGTGTATGAATATAATGGAGAGGGGAGTGATTTAATGGAAAATATATACAAGAGGAAATTATTATCAAAAGCTGATGTGCTGTTTCACACTGTCACCGTTGGGACAGTGATATTCATTGCATATACACTTTTAAGATATCCCGAAAGTGCGACTAAAGGTGTCGGTGACGGCATCGAGCTTTGTATAAGTACTTTGGTGCCGTCGCTGTTTCCCTTTATGTTTGTCTCCTGTTTTTTGCTCGAGAGTGAGCTTATATGGCGTACAGAGAAAATGTTTTCGTTTATCAGCAAACGTCTTTTCGGCTTGCCCGGCTATTGTGTACCTGTAATATTTTTTTCAATGATAGCAGGCTTACCTGTGGGTGCAAGGCTTACAGAGGAGCTTTATCTGAAGGGGATGATTACAAAAACTCAGGGACAGAGAATGCTGCTTTTCTGTATGAATCCGGGACCTGCGTTTGTGATTACGGGGGTAGGATATAAGATGCTTGGTTCACGTGAAATCGGGATAATAATCTATCTGTCGCTTGTTTTGTCCTCGCTTATAATCGGTATGCTTTCTGTACTTGTATGGTCAGATAATGAAGTGACGGATAAAGAATGCACACCTCCCTTCAGGGTGAACACAGCCTCATCGGTAATAAAAGCAGTAACGCAAAGCAGCAGAGGAGTTTTCAGCATATGCGCCTGGGTGGTATTATTTTCATGTCTTACTGAGCTTATAAAAACAATCGGATTATCTGAAAACACAGAAAACTTCATTTTTGCTGTTGCAGAAGTAACAGGAGGCTGCAGACGTTGCGCAGAAATTTACCCTGCACCGATTATAGCCGGTATAATAGGCTTCGGAGGCTTTTGTGCACATATGCAGGTTATTTCACCTGTAATGACGCTGAAGCTTGAATATAAATATTTCTTATCTGCAAGGATATTGAATGCAGGCATAGCCGTTCTTATTTCTCTGTTTTTATCAGAGCATTTTCCGGTTGCTGTTGAAGTATCGTCTTTCGGGAATACACCGGAGTCAACTGATATATCAATGTCGTATCCGATATGTGCCGGTGTTATGATTATGTGCTTTCTTATGCTTCTCGGTGATAATTTCAGGCTGAAAAGCATCTCAGCAAAAAGCTGAAAAACTTTTTGTATTTTTTTGTAAAAAGGTATTGACTTTTAAGACTAATACAGATATAATATCAAAGTCGTCTAAAACAAATATCCGGGTGTGGCGCAGCTTGGTAGCGCGCTTGACTGGGGGTCAAGAGGCCGCAGGTTCAAGTCCTGTCACTCGGACCACTAAAGAAACCCTAAATGTCTACCAGGCATTTAGGGTTTCTTTTATGCAAAAATTGTGGTACTTTATGCATTTTCCTGCTAAAGAGCGCCAAAACGGACCAAAATCGAGCTAAAAACATCAAAACTACGCGCCGGAGCACCATTTTTAAGGTGTTCTGGCGCTATTTGTATACGAAAAGTGCCGAGCAAACACATTGCCCGGCACCCTTGTGCGGTTAGATCATCCAGATCGGAACGATATAATTTTTGGAATTGATTGCTGATAGCTTGGGGCGAATACATAGACATCGCGATCAATATAGGTTTGCAGATAGATGGAATAAAACACATCTCGATCGGAGAATTTGCCGCTGGCAAGGCCGGGCATAGAGCCCTTCCAGATACGATCATAAATTTCAGCAATATCGGCAGGCGCGTTGTTTTTCTCTCGTGCTTTCAGTGCTCCCAGGTCTAAGGTGAACGGTGTGCAATCGCCTGATCCGTAAATCTCGTGCTGGGACAGGCTGGACATGTGCAGCAAAGAACAGTTTTTAACGATCAAGCGACTCAAATAAGAAGGCGTGCCGATCGCTGCTATCGCAAGAAGAATCGGCATATCGGAGCCGACCACACGCAAGTGGGCCAACATGAGCGAAGCCGGCTTCGATGAGCTGAAAAAGGATGACATCCCGTATCTGGACAACTATCGCGAATTCATCCTCAGCATCCTGCGTGTGTGTCCGCAAACCAGAGAGACCAACATCCTGTACCGACTGAGGGACGAATTCCCGGACTTCGAGTGCCGAAAGACCACCTTTTACAAGTACATGCGAAAGCTACGGGTGCAGACCGGATTCATTCAATTTACAGGACGTGTCACTTCGCTGCGAGAGGAATCGCCGCCAGATTATGAAGCACAGGTGGATTTTGGTCAGTACCGCATGAAGGATATGTACGGCAAACCGGTGCGGGTATACTTTTTCTGTATGGTACTGGCGTACTTCGACAATCATTACAGAAACTTCCTTGCTAACAATAATCTGTTTCTCGGTGCAAAGCTAGAGGAGGCTTACTATTATAGAGTTGTAGACGGATGCTATATGATATTCCTTACCTCGGAAGCAAGCTGTGTAGGCGACTATGTTATGAGCGACGAGCAGTTCATATGGCTTGAGGCTGTTCTCAAGGAAGCAGCTGCTGCAGGAGGTCCTGTTTTTGTCTTCAACCATCATTCGGTCAACTACATAAGAGACGAAGACAGCAGTAAGCTTGCTGACGTACTGAACAAATATGACAATATCCTCTACATACACGGTCATATTCACAATCAGCTTAATAAAAATAGCTTTTATGAGTGGAACGGAATTAAATCAATAAACCTTCCCAGATCAACAGAGATAACAAACTATCCCGCAGGTGACGGAATTTTCGTTGAGGTTTATGAAGATGAAGTTCTTGTGAGAGGAAGAAACTTTATCGACGGCGAATGGATTGTCGGACTAGTATTCAGATATCCGATTTCAAAATAATATAAAACAGTCTGTAAAAAATGCAGCTTGCATAATACAAGACAAATAAAGGGTTACTTCGGTCAGCTCATAACCGTAGAAACCCTTTAACGCTATTTTATCAATCGGATTGTACGT
>JAZULG010000105.1:0-5375 GCA_045603005.1 Acutalibacteraceae bacterium | reverse complement strand
AGCATAAAACACAAAAACAGTGTTTTTGTCTGTTCTTCATCATTTTTTATATTTTAAAGGGTTCCTTCGGTCAGCTCATAACCGAAGAAACCCTTTATTTATCTTGTTTTATGCGGTCTGCACTTTTTTTACAGCCCCTTTTTACATACTATCGGTAGTGTCCCGATATCGGGCTGTATACAATACTGCGTAGAGGCAGGAACAGACAACGAAAAAATCAAAAAAAGATTGACAAAAGGGCACCGATTGATATATAATGTTAATCTGTATGTTATGTCTTAATTAGGATAAAAGCGTCGGAATATTGCGTTCACTACTTTTTACTCCTGCAATATATCCCGTTTTATATTACATTATCATCATAATAAAGGAGGTAAAACGCAATGAAAAGAACTTATCAACCCAAGAAGCGCCACAGAAAGATGGAGCATGGCTTCCGCAAGAGAATGTCAACAGCAAACGGCCGTAAGGTTCTTGCACGCCGTCGTGCAAAGGGCAGAAAGCAGCTCACATACTAAGAGAACTGCTCGCTAAGT
Source organism: Acutalibacteraceae bacterium (assembly GCA_045603005.1). Lineage (GTDB taxonomy): Bacteria > Bacillota > Clostridia > Oscillospirales > Acutalibacteraceae > UBA6857. The sequence goes on along the minus strand of JAZULG010000105.1, from coordinate 4,839 downwards.
CTGCGGTACACACCGCAATCAGTTCGTTGTGTTGGGATCTGATTTTTTGCAGAAGTATATTTCCTTAAATGAGAATAGCGATTTCCGCCGTGTGTATCACAGAGGGAAATCCTGCGCCAAGCCTGCACTGGTTGTTTATTCGATGAAAAACCGTGTGGGGATTTGTCGTGTCGGAATTACCGTAAGCAAAAAGGTCGGCAACGCAGTTGAACGCAATCGCTCCCGTAGAATTATCAGAGCCGCTTTTCGGTCGGTTATGAGCAGCTGTGAGCTTGAAGGGACCTATGACTTCGTGCTTGTAGCGAGAACAAAGACGAAATATCTCAAGTCTACTCAGATAGAAAAGGCACTGCTTGAGTGCCTCGGTCAGGTTGGTGTTATAAAATGAAAAAGATAATGCTTGCCGTTATAAGATTTTACCGTAAACATATTTCGCCCTTGTTTCCGCCTATGTGCAGATATTATCCCACCTGCTCAAGCTATGCCATAGAGGCAATCGAGGTGCACGGAGCCTTCAAAGGCTTCTTTCTCGCGCTTTTCAGATTGCTCCGCTGTAATCAGCTTTTCCCCGGAGGCTACGATCCCGTACCGCCGAAGAAGGAAAAGAAAAAATGAGGTTCTTTTATTTTTAGGGAATAATTTTACGGAGGACAACTCATTATGGCAATTTTTGAATTTTTATACCCGGTTTTTGGCTTCATATTCAGAATCTTTTTTGATCTTGTGAAGCATTACGGATTGGCACTCCTTCTTTTCACAATCTTCACACGTCTCATTCTGCTCCCTTCCACAATCAAGCAGCAGAAGGCTTCGGCAAAGACAATGCGTCTTCAGCCCAAGCTCAGAAGAATCAGAGAAAAGTATCAGGACTACAATCCTCAGGAAAGACAGCAGAAAATCCAGCAGGAAACAAGCGCACTCTATCAGCGTGAGGGTACCTCACCCATGGGTGGCGGATGTCTTCCTCTGCTTATTCAGTTCCCGATCCTTTTCGGCCTTTACGGTGTTATCCGTGAGCCTTTAAGCTATGTTCTTAATTTATCAAAGGAAACACTCAATGCCATAAGCACAGCTACAGGCATCAGTCCTATTTCAGGCACTAAGGCAGGCTACAATCAGTTTCAGGCTATAACCTTGATCAAGGAGAAGCTTGCAGCCGGTATTACGGAGTTTGAAGGTGTTTCTGCTGAGGCTATTGAGCAGATTGAAAACTTCAACTTCAAGATTCTCGGTATCGACCTCGGACTTGTTCCCAAGGACATTTTCGCTGCAAAGGATTTCAGCCTTGCAGGTATTCTCGTTATCGCGGTACCTGTTGTTGCCGGTCTTTCCCAGCTTCTTACCAGCCTTGTTTCTCATATCAGACAGAAGAAGGCTAACCCCAATATGGAAAATCAGCAGATGATGGGCTGTATGCTCTTCGGTATGCCCCTTTTCTCAGTGTGGATCGCATGGTCCCTCCCTGTAGGTATGGGTATGTACTGGATTCTTTCCAGCATTATTGCATTCGTACAGACGCTCATCCTCGGTCACATCTACGCTCCCAGAAAAACCGTTGCAAGACTTATGGTTGAAGAGACTATATACCGTCGCTCCTTTGAAAAGAACAAGAAGGCAATCGCAGGTAAGTCTGAGGACGCAGAATAAAAATTATACTATTATATTTAACAAACCAGAATAACGGTGGTGATAAAAATGATACACGAAGCTATAGCTACAGGTGCAACCATCGAGGAAGCACAGGAAAATGCTAAAAAGGCTCTTAATGCTCCTGAGTCCGCTGACGTAAGAACAGAGATTCTTGCAATGCCTACAAAGAAGGTTTTAGGTCTTTTCGGCGGTTCACCTGCAAAAGCAAGAGCATATTACGAAACTCCCGATGCTCCCGCACCCAAGGAGAAGAAGGCAGCTCCCGCTAAGGCTGAAAAGAAGGAGGCTCCCAAGGCTCCTGCTAAGGCTGAGACAAAGAAGGAAGCGCCCGTTGCAGCTCCCGAGGTTAAGGAAGAGGACGTAAAAATCAGTGTTGCTGACAGTAAAAGTCTTACCGCTGCAGTGGATTACCTTAAGAAGGTGCTTACCGGAATGGGTGTTGCTCAGGTGGAGACAGAGGCTTACCGTACAAAGGACAATGAAGTAATTATCGAGCTTGACTGCGGTGAGGATTACGGCATTGTGATCGGCAGACGCGGTGAAACTCTTGATGCTGTGCAGTACCTCACAAGACTTGTTGCAAACAAGTACAAGACCGCTGACGAATATTCAAGAATCTCCGTAAACGTGGGTAACTACCGCGAAAAGAGAAAGAATACTCTCAGAGAGCTTGCTAAAAAGAATGCTGAGAAGGTACTCAAGTACGGAAGAAACGTAACCTTTGAGCCTATGAATCCCTATGAACGCCGTATCATCCATACAACCATTCAGGAAATTGAAGGTGTAACATCACACTCTGTCGGTGCAGATGCAGGCAGAAGAGTTGTTATCACTCTTGCTGAAGGTACCAAGCCCACACATCCCTCAAAGGGCGGCTACAACAACCGCAGAGGCGGCAAGGGCGGCTACGGCAACCGTAATCAGAGAGGCGGCAGAGGCAACGGTCGTTCACAGACTGTGGAGGCTCCCGCAAGAGCCCCCAGAACTGATGCCGGTGCGGAAAAGGTTTCTCTTTACGGCAAAATTAACTGATGATGAATCCGTCACATAAGTGGCGGATTTTTTATGTAAAAAGCAGAAAAGTTCTTTTGATTCTCGGCGCCCTTGAAAGGTAATTCCCTCTGTTAGAGGGAGTGTCACGAAGTGACGAGGGTGTGCCGGTTTCCGGAGGAAAAGCGGCAAAATCGCAGATTTTGACTGAGGGATTCTCAAGAAAAGAATGCCTGTCCGGCGAGGACATAAAGGTGCAATTTGAAGTGAAGTGTCATTTTTTAAAATATTGCTTGACTTTATTCTGTATTATGCTTATTATAAAACTGAAAAGAAAATGATTTAAAAGGAGCAGAAAAATATGTTTGAAAGTATAGGCGCAATTATCGCAAGTGCGGTAGATATTTTCCGCGGGGTAATGGATATCGTGCTGACTCTGTGTCTCGGCTTTGGTCTTATAAGCGGCCCGTCAATCGAGAGTCCTGTAGAGTTTCAGAATGCAGAGGAGTGCAGAATGTCCTTTGTGGCTCTGGCCGATACCCACGTGAGGGATACTAAGATAAACAACTTCTATCTTGAAAGCGGACTTCAGGATATGGCAAACGCTAAGGATGAATTTGATGCTCTTGTTATTGCGGGCGACCTTTCGGAATTCGGTGACTCCTATTCTTACGATGTACTTTGGGAGAAGCTTGAGGCAAGCTGTTTTGCCGAAAAGGATATACTTCTTGCAACGGGCAACCATGATATCCGTCTTAACTATAAGGGTCAGACTGAAATGATTATGGGCAAGGCGAGTGAGTACCTTGATATTGTTATTGAAAAGCCTTACTATTCATATGATGTTGAGGGATATACCTTTGTTGTGCTTGGCTCGGATGCATGGCAGCTTGAGAAGGCAGTTATTTCCGATGAGCAGCTTGCTTTCCTTGACAGTGAGCTTGAAAGAGGTACGAAAGACGGAAAGCCCGTGTTTGTAATATGCCATCAGTCACTCAGCAATACCCACGGTCTTCCTGAGGTATGGGAAAACGGTGATTTGGGTGAAGATTCCGCTGCAGTACGTGAGGTGCTTACTAAGTACGAGAATGTATTTTACATAAACGGACACCTCCACGACGGTGTGTACGAAAACAGCCTTGAGGTATTCGATGAGGAAAAGGGCGTGTACTCGGTTAACCTTCCCGCATACGGCAGAGAGAATGACTATGGTGCATTCCTTCAGTCGGGACTCGGCGCATATGTTGAGGTTTATGATGACAGCGTTGTATTTACCGCAAGAGATTTCTGTGCAGGTGAAAATCTTGAGGGTATGACTTATACATTTGAACTGAAATAAGAAAAGTTCTTTGGTTACTTTCTTTCAAGAAAGTACCGGCCGTCCGCCGAGGACATAATGAAAGAGCGTATATAATGTATATAAGCAAAAGAGCAATCCTGAGAAAAGGGGATTGCTCTTTTTTATGCAAGCAGAATGGCGATATATTTGCCTTACGGCAAATTCGATATACCTTCGGTTCGATATGTCCGTATCCCGCGGATAAGGACACGATATGCTTGCTCAGGCAAGCGAGAGAGTATCCCCACATATAGATCAAAGGATACAAAAGAGAAAGAGCATACAACATGTGGTGTAATTTCGGGCCACGTCCACAAAAACACCCGGATAAGAGTACAGAAAGGTCTGAATTAGTGCAAAACTGCCAAAAAAAGTTGTCAAAAACTGTTGACAAAACCAAAAAGAGGTGATAATATATGCAAGCATTCTTCGAGGGAGACCTGAGGGGATGCGAAAAAAGTCGATACGAAAAAACTTTAAAAAGTTTGAAAAAAGTATTGACAAGAGGATATCGGATATGATATACTCTTTGAGCTGTCTCGCAAAAGCGGGAAAGCGATTGGACCTTGAAAATTAAACAACGAGATAAGAAAAGGAACCCGAGATTCGATGGTAAGAACCATCAAGAAGAGTTTTAAAAAGTACTTTTCAAACAGTAATACGGAAGCTGAAATAGCGAAGTATAAAGAAACGTCAGCAAATGACGAATTGAGCGACAAGCTCTGAAAATGATTAGAACGCTTCGGCGTCTTAATACAATTTTTAGAGAGTTTGATCCTGGCTCAGGACGAACGCTGGCGGCGTGCCTAACACATGCAAGTCGAACGAAGCATTTAAGTGAATCCCTTCGGGGTGAAGCT
>JAZULG010000104.1:0-9299 GCA_045603005.1 Acutalibacteraceae bacterium | reverse complement strand
TTGTTCAGGGTCTCATCACCGAGCTCAGACGTAAGCTCAACCTTAAGCTGACCCGTCTTCCTCTTTCCTATTTTGACAGTCACAATAAGGGTGACATTCTCTCAAGAATAACCAACGATATTGACAACATAAACAATACTCTGCAAAACAGCCTTATTCAGGTTATAACCTCGGTTGTTACTTTTGTGGGTGTGTTTGTAATTATGTTTACGGAAAACAAGCTTCTCACCGGTTGGAGTATGCTTCCCTTCCCTGTAGGTATTATGATTGCTATGGTGATTCTGAGATTTTCAAAGTATTATTTCAGAAAGCAGTGGAGAGTTACGGGCGACGTAAACGGTCACATTGAAGAAATGTTCACAGGCCACAGAATAGTAAGAGCCTACGGACACGAAAAGAAGGCTATTGAAGAATTTGATGAAATCAACGAGGCACTTACCCAGTCCTCAAGAAAGGCACAGTTTTTCTCAGGCCTTATCGCTCCTCTTGTAAACTTTGCAAATAATGCAGGTTACGTGATTATTTGCGTTTTAAGCGGATATCTTATTATTAAGGGCGAAGCTGATATAGGCGACATTACGGTGTTTATGACCTATACAAAGCTTATTACTCAGCCCATATCCGACCTTAGTATGATTGCAAACAATCTTCAGTCCTCACTTGCATCTGCGGAGCGTGTTTTCAACGTGCTCGATGCTGAGGAGGAGGCAGAGGAGGGTGAAAAACACCTTACTCTTGAAACTGCAAAAACAATAACCTTCGAAAACGTAGATTTCTCATATGTACCCGAAAAGCCTCTTATCAAGGACTTCAACCTTACCGTAAACGAAGGCGATCTTGTTGCTATCGTCGGCCCCACGGGTGCGGGTAAGACCACAATCGTAAATCTTCTTATGCGTTTTTATGAGATTCAGGGCGGCTCAATAAAGATTGACGGTGTTGATATCCGTGACATAACAAGAAAAGAGCTTCGCTCACATCTTGGTATGGTGCTTCAGGATACATGGCTCTTTGAGGGTACAATCAGAGAGAATATTATGTACGGTCGTCCCGGTGCAAGTGAAGAGGAGTTTGAGAATGCGGTATCGGCTTCTCAGGCTGACTCCTTTATCTCAACACTCCCTGAGGGCCTTGAAACAGCCCTTGAGGAAAACGGAGCAAACCTTTCAGAGGGCCAGCGTCAGCTTGTCACAATCGCAAGAGCAATTCTTGCTTCTCCCGATATACTTATTCTTGACGAAGCAACCTCCTCGGTTGACACAAGGACGGAAATGCTTATCCAGAGAGGTATGCAGAATCTTATGAAGGGCAGAACAAACTTTGTTATCGCCCACAGACTTTCAACAATCCGTGAAGCGGATATGATTCTCGTTATGAACGAGGGCAGAATTGTTGAGACGGGCACACACAAGGCGCTTATGAAGGAAAATGGCTTCTACGCCGACCTTTACAACTCACAGTTCAATAACTGACAGGGAAACGCGGAATTCGGAATTCGGAATTGCAGGGAAGGCTTAATAAAGGAGCAACTCTCTGCCCGCCGAATTCAAGAATAAACCTTGAGGTTTGCTTTTATTAAATCTCTTACCGTTTCACAAAACCTATCTTACGCAGGTAGTATCTTAATATTTATATGTAACCTGCGGTGCGACCATAATTCCGAATTCCGAACTCCGAATTCCGAATTAAAAAAGTTGCGACCACAATGCGGAATTCAGATATGGAGGTTCTATGGAGCTTATAACCTTACCCAACGGTCTGAGGATATTTCTTAATCCCTGTGAAAACTTACGCTCCGCAATAGTAGGTGTGTGGGTTCTCAGCGGTTCAAGGTATGAAAACGACCGTAATAACGGAATATCTCATTTCATTGAGCATATTGTGTTTAAGGGAAGTAAAAAGAGAAGTGGCTTTGAAATAGCCGAGGGAATGGATGAAATCGGCGCTCAGGTGAATGCCTATACCACAAAGCAATATACATTTTTCTATGTCAAGGCTCTTGACTATCAGATCTTAAAGGGTGCGGATATACTTTTCGATATGATTACCGCACCGAGGCTTGACAAAAAGGATATAGAAACAGAAAAGGGCGTTATCCTTGAGGAAATAGCCATGTGTGAGGATGACCCCGATGACGTATGCTATGAGGTTAATGAGAGAGGACTGTTCTCGGGCAGCACAATGGCTCTTGACATTCTCGGTACGAGACAGACGGTTTCCTCCTTTACCGCAGAGGATATAAGAGAATATATGTCGGAAAAATACCTGCCCTCAAGGACGGTCATAGGTGTAAGCGGCTCCTTCAGCCGTGAGGAAATACTCGCAAAAATCCAAGAGTATTTCGATTCTCTTGACAAAGGTGAAAGCGTAGGAAGCTTTTATCCCGTACCCTTCAATAAAGGCTTTTATCTGAAAAATATGCCCACCGAGCAGAATCATATTATACTTTCATTCCCCGGTGTTGCAACAGATAATGAGGATTTATACGCTCTGCACATTGTGACTCATATCCTTGGATCGGGCACCTCCTCTATGCTTAACCGCAGAATAAGAGAGGAGCTGGGGCTTGTATATTCAGTAGAAGCTTGGCTTGCCAACAGTGTGGGCGGAGGCTATACGGCAGTTTCTATGAGTCTCGGTGAAAAGGGCGAGGAAAAAGCCATAAAAGAGGCAATCAGAATAATATCCGACTTTCCGCACAGTGTTGCTCAGCGTCAGGTGGATATAGCCAAGGAAAAGGTTATATCAGGACTTATTATGGCAGGTGAAAATCCGCAGTCAAGGTTTTCATCTAACGGAAGAACACAGCTTCTTCTTTCAAAATTTACAACAGACGATGAAATTATAGACGCAATAAAGGCAATTACTCCGGAAAAAGTGAGAGAAATTGCAGAAAAATATCTTGACCTTTCCCGTATATCCTTTACGGCAGTGGGAAGGGTAAAGACTGAGCAAGATTATAAAAAAATTATTGACAGCGCAATAAAAAAAGAAGGTAATTGAATGAATACCAATAAAAAGGCAGAAAGACTTGTTATCAAGGTGGGTACCTCCACCCTTACATATGAAACAGGCAAGATAAATATAAGAAGAATGGCAAAGCTCTGCTCCGTTCTTGCTGATTTGCATAATTCGGGCAGGGAAATTGTTCTTGTTACCTCGGGGGCAATCGGTGTCGGTGTAGGTAAATTAGGTCTCAAGGAAAGGCCCAAGGATATTCCCGGCAGGCAGGCGGCGGCTACCGTCGGTCAGTGCGAGCTTATGTTTATGTATGACAAGTTTTTCGGTGAAAACGGAGTAAAAACGGGTCAGCTACTTATTACAAAAAGCGACATTGAAAACGATAAAAGAAGAACAAATCTTGAAAATACCTTTGAGAAGCTTTTTGAATACGGTGCAGTACCCATTGTAAACGAAAACGACAGTGTTGCAACCGAGGAAATAGTTTACGGCGATAACGACTCTCTTTCAGCGATAGTTGCAAGGCTTATAGGTGCCGATAAGCTTATTATTCTTTCCGATATAGACGGACTTTTTGACGATAATCCGATGGAAAACCCCGATGCAAGGCTTATTCCCGTTGTTGAAGAAATAACAGAGGAAATCGAGGCACTCTGCGGAGGCTCGGGTACCGACAGAGGTACAGGCGGTATGGTAACAAAAATTCACGCGGCTAAGATAACTACCGAGGCGGGAATCCCCACGGTTATTATGAACGGCAGTGACCCTCAGGATATATATAAGCTCATTGACGGTCATTGTATCGGTACACTTTTCACAGCGAAATAAAGGAGAAATACTTATGCTCACACAGTTAGGCAAAAGAGCAAAAAAAGCGGAAAGAGTGCTGATGACGGCTTCCGCAGAGCAGAAAAACAAGGTACTCGGCTTTATAGCAGAGGCTCTTATTGAGAACACACAATACATAATCGAAGAAAATAAAAAGGATATTGCCGCAGCGAGGGAGAAGGGCATGAGCGAGTCGATGATCGACCGCCTTATGCTTGACGAAAAGCGCATAAAAGGCATATCTGACGCTGCAAAAGAGCTTATTGCTCTCTCTGACCCTGTCGGTAAGGTTATAAGCGGCACAACCCGTCCCAACGGACTTCTTATAGAGAAGGTTACAGTACCTCTCGGTGTTATTGCGGTTATTTTTGAGGCACGTCCCAACGTTACCGTTGACGCAGCGGCTCTCTGCCTTAAGTCAGGCAATACCGTAATTCTCCGTGGCGGTAAGGAGGCAATAAATTCAAATATTGCTATGGCTGAGATAATGCGTCAGGCTATTGCCAAGGCAGGTCTCCCCGAGGACTGTATCCAGCTTGTAGAGGATACCTCAAGAGAGAGTGCAACCGCTCTTATGAGACTCAACGGCTATGTTGACGTACTTATCCCCAGAGGCGGAGCGGGTCTTATCCGTGCCTGCGTACAGAATGCCACAGTACCCGTAATCGAAACAGGTACGGGCAACTGTCACATATATGTTGATAAGGATGCAGACATAAATAAGGCGGTGGAAATAATCTATAACGCCAAAACCTCGAGACCTTCCGTGTGCAACGCCTGCGAAAGCCTTGTAATACATAAGGACATAGCCGAAAGGGTACTTCCTCTTATAAAAGAGAGACTCGATGAAAAGGGTGTGGTTATCCACGCTGACGAAAGAGCAAGGAGAATTCTTCCCGATAGCCTTGAGGCAACCGAGGAGGATTACGGCAAAGAATATCTCGGCTACGAAATCAGCATAAAGGTTGTTGATTCTCTCGAAGAGGCTACGGAGCATATAATGACCTACACAAGCGGCCACAGTGAGTGCATTGTCAGCGAAAGCTACTCGGCGGCAAGGGAATTTACCTCAAAGGTTGATGCGGCGGCGGTTTACGTCAATGCCTCCACACGCTTTACCGACGGCGGAGAATTCGGCTTCGGAGCAGAAATAGGCATATCGACCCAGAAGCTTCATGCAAGAGGTCCTCTCGGACTTCCCGAGCTTACAAGCTTCAAATATATAGTTTACGGCAACGGCCAGACACGCTGAGAAAGGGTGAGATTATGGCAGAAAAAAAGAGAAGATCACCCCTGAGCTTCCTTGTGGGTCTCATAGTGCTTTGCCTTGCAACGGTAGGTGTGATAAGCATCATTTCTACCGTCAGTGAGGAAATCGCAGAGAGAAGCAAGGAAAAAAGTCTGCAGCAGCTCAGTGAGTACGAAAGCTTTATTGCTCCCGTGATAATGTTTGACCCGGATACCTTCGACGATATCACCATGGCAAATACGGACCAGCTTATAAGCATTGCAATATGGTCAATTCTTGAAAGCGACCTTCAGCCCGACAGCTACGAATACACCGACGGCGGTATGCTTATACCTCAGACCGATGTTGAAAAAAAGTTCAGAGAGCTTTTCGGTGAAGAGGCGGAGCTTATCCACGCTACCGTTGACGGCGGCGGAATCTTTTTCAGCTACAGTGAGGATAACGGCTCATACATCATCCCGCTGACGGGTGTCAATCCCATATACACACCGAAGGTTACCGAGGCAGTGGAAAGAGACAGTACTGTAGTGCTGACGGTGGGATATCTCGCCTCAACCGACTGGACTCAGGACAGTGAGGGAAATATGGTTGCTCCCGAGCCTGCAAAATATATGAAGGTGACCCTCGGCAAAAATTCCGACGGAAGCTTCTATCTGAGAGCTTTACAATCTGCGGAATAAGGTCTGTTTTTTCTTAAAATTTCAGCTATCCATTGACTTTTTATAAAAAAAAAGATATATTATAATTATAATAGGAATAGTGTAATTGTTCCTTATTTGAATGAAGTAACGGCAAAAAGAAAATTTCAAGGAGGATTAATCATGAAAAAGACATTGAAAAAGGTTCTCATCCTTGCTGCTGTTGTTGCTGCTGTTGTAACAGTATTCAGCTTTGCAGCTTCTGCAATTTCCTGCGGCGACGGAAAGCACACAATCGTAGAGACCTATCACGCTCCTACCTGCACTGAGCCCGGCTACACCGAGTACACCTGTACTATGTGTGATTTCGTAGGCATCAGCGAAAGCACAGAAGCACCTCTCGGTCACGACTTCAAGGGTGTTGATTATGTTTACGAGGCAGTGGACAGCTACTACAAGAGAGGTAAGCTCTGCCAGAGAACCGAATGCGCAAAGACAATTTACGATACCCATATCGAAAATAATGTATCCGTTTTTGACAGATACTATCTTGTTAAGGTTATCAATCCCTTTGTTGCAGCAGAGTACTGGGAGGATATCACCTACACAAGCGTTGTAAAGACACACAAGCAGGCTCTTGTGGAAAGCTACAAGAATCCCGAATTCGGCAACTGGTACATCAAAGAGGGCGAAACTCTTGAAAGCTACCTCATCGGTCTCGGCTACAGAGGCTATACTGACTGGATGAATGCTGTCAAGGATTCAAACACTGTAAGACGTCTCAAGGATAAGACCTACGGTAAGTATGACCTTGTAGGCTGGGCATACAGCAAGCTTGATTCAGGCGAATACACCGATGCAGATATTATTTCCTTTGCAGACACAGTAATTACCGCAAATGACGAGATTTACGCAACCTTCAAGGGTGACGAAACAGTAGTTTATGAGGTACAGTACCGTGACGGCGACGGCGTATATCTTACAACCATATTCAACGTACGTCACGGCAAAGCCGCTGCAGACGACATCTTCCTTCCCGTATATGACAGTGAAGGCAACTTTGTAAGATACGATAACGAAAAGCTCGATAAGGCTGAGGATATCAGATATTACTATGAGTTCAAGGGCTGGGCACCCTCACGTGAGGTTGTTTACGGTGACACAGACATCATTGCTCAGTATAACACCATTCCCAAGGAATATGAGTTTGTTTTCTACAAGTGGGATGCTTCAAAGGGCGAGTATGTTGACAGCGGCGTTACCGCAGTAGCAAAGTACGGCTATCCTCTTGTATACAAGAATGCTGACGGTACAGAGCTTACAGCTGCTGAAATCGAAGAGCTCACAAAGAGAGAAAAGGACCGCAGCTACATTTACTCATGGGACGGCAACTGGAAGGTTCTCAACAGAGATATCGCCGTTAACTCAAAGAGCTGTTCAGTACCCTACGGTACACAGGATATAAGAAGTAAGGGCGAGGAAGGCTACGAGCCCCTGATCCTTATCCCCACACACGTACGCCGTCAGGTGCTTTATAAGACCTACGTTACAATCAAGTTCGAAAACGGAGTTGATTTCTCAGGTACCGGTGAGGCTTACGAAAGAGAAACATATCTTAACGGACTCAACGTTCAGGTTATGGACGCAGACGGACAGATTATGGCAAGAGGCACTGCAAACCTCGTTGAGGGAACAAACTATGCACAGTTTGCCTGCTCACTTTACGACAGCCCGAGCTACACCGTTACGGTTACATCTGTACGCGGCAAGTATTCAGGTGTAACAACCCTCGCAAGAACATATGTATATGACTTCGATGCACCCGTAAACATTTCCGTCGGTCTCAGCGTTGACGAGGATTACATAAGCGGTCAGGGTTGCCACTGTATCTGTCACAACTCACTCTTCAAGCCAATCTGGGTAAGAATTCTCAACCTTCTTTACAGACTTTTCAATGTGAAGTATGTATGCTGTGACGATATGTATGTATCAATCGGTGATCTTCTTGTTTATACAAAATAAAGATTAAATAATAATAAAAACCGCAGTATCGGCTAAGACCGATACTGCGGTTTTCAATTCGGAATATGCAATTAAATGCAAAGTGCAAAATTGCGGGGAAGGTGGGCAGAAACGGGTAAGTCCTGCCCGCCTCTTTTATGTAGCGTTACTCGAGTGTTGGAGGAAAGTTCTACTTTTTCATCTTAACGTTTCAATGAGGCTTTTATCGTGGTAACGCTCATGCCGCTTAGCAACCTCTCCGTCACCGCGGCTCGAGTGGAAAAACATTAAGGGTCAGATAAACATAAAGGTTAAAAAGATAGATCCTCCCGTCAGCCTGACGGCTGCCACCCTTTCCTCCGGAAACCGGCACCCTTTTGTCTGCTTCGCAGACATTTCCCCTAACAGGGGAATTACCTTTCAAGGAGGGCAGGCAAGAAAAGTGGTATGAGCAAAGCCACATAAATTCGGCGGGTAGGACTTACTTTTTACCACCTGAGCAGGGCGCAATTTTGCATTTTGCACTTTGCGTTTTGCATTAAAAAAGCACCCCGCAGGGTGCTTTTTACTGCTTTCTCAATTCTTCAAGCAGTGCCTCCATCTCCTCAGGCATAGGCGCCGAAAGAGAAACAAGCTCGTTACTTACGGGATGCATAAACTCAACAAAGCCGCAGTGCAGTGCCTGATGCTCTATCAGCGGATGCTCCTCAAAATAAAGTCTGTCACCGTAAAGAGGTGTGCCGAGAAAATTAAAATGTACTCTTATCTGGTGAGTGCGTCCCGTTTCAAGGCTTACACGGACAAGGGAATAGTCTTCTCCGCTTTCAAGCACGGTATAATGAGTGACAGCTCTGTCTCCTCTGTCATCGGCAGTGCGGTAGGTTTTCATCGGGTCCGGCCTGTATATGGGCTTGTCGATAGTGCCGCTGCCCTCATATTTTCCGCTGACAACCGCAAGGTACTGCTTCTTCACATTGCCCGAAAGCCTTGCGGCGGCGTGAGGGTTGAGGGCACATATTACAATTCCCGAGGTGCCCTTGTCGAGCCTGCCTATGGCTCTGAAGGTTGCGGGCTTGTTTTTTCTTGTAAGATAGCCTGCAACCGCATTTGCAAGAGTATCGCCCTGATGGTTGTGCGTTTCATGCATGGCTAAAGTACCCGGCTTGTTTACTGCAAGAATATCCTCATCCTCGTAGATTATATCCAGCGGATAATCGGTGGGGATTGATACGGAAGCACTTTCATCGGCAGGAATATTCAGCACGACTGTATCTCCGCGGCGGATTATATCAACAGTACGAGCGTGCTGACCGTTAAGCATAATTCCGTCAGGTATCCTTTTCAGGCTTCTGAGTAGCTTCACCGAGATTTTTATATGTCCGCGAAGGAAGCTGATGAGCTTTTTGCCGTCAAAATATTCCGGTACGGTGTAATCTATACTTCTCATTTTACCTTTTGGGAATATTCATCAAGCAGACGCTTTTTCTCGTCCCAGAGCTTCTGAGAAAGGTCAACATAATAGGTATGGGGATTTTCAAAACGCTTTACCTCATCCCAGAGAGTTTCAACCTGCTCGTTGCAGAATTTCTTTATATCCTTGATGTCGGGGCTGTCGTAGCAGC
>JAZULG010000103.1:0-5319 GCA_045603005.1 Acutalibacteraceae bacterium | reverse complement strand
CTTAAGAGCCTCGGAGTGACCTGCATATATCTTAATCCGATATTTGAAGCTCAGAGCAATCACAGATATGATACTGCAAACTACGAAAAAATCGACCCGTTGCTCGGTACAGAGAAGGATTTTACAAATCTTTGCAAAAGTGCGGACAAGCTCGGTATTTCAATAATTCTTGACGGTGTTTTCAGTCATACGGGTGATGACAGTATCTATTTTAACAAATACGGAAGATATGACAGCGTAGGTGCATATCAATCAAAGAAATCGCCTTATTACAAATGGTATAAATTTATAGATTATCCCGAAAAGTACCATTCATGGTGGGGGATCAGTATTCTTCCCGAGGTTATTGAGGAGTCACCTGATTTCATTGAGTATATTACCGGAAAAGAAGGCATAGCAAAAAAATGGCTGGAGCTTGGTGCAAGAGGCTGGCGACTTGACGTTGCCGATGAGCTTCCCGACCCGTTCCTTGATGAATTCAGAAAGTCGGTAAAGGAAAAAAACAAAGATGCGCTTATTCTCGGTGAAGTCTGGGAGGATGCCTCAAATAAGTTCAGCTACGGACAGAGAAGACGATATTTCGGCGGAAAACAGCTTGACAGTGTAATGAACTATCCCTTTGCTGAGGCGATTATAAGCTTTATAAGAAGCGGTGTTGTTGAAGGCTTTTCGGACAAAATACTTACAATTACCGAAAATTATCCTAAGTGCTGCGTTGACGTGCTTATGAACCATATCGGTACTCATGACACAATGCGTATACTTACTCAGCTTGCAGGTGAAAGCTGTGAGTACCGTGACAGAAGCTGGCAGAGCAGCCATCATCTTAATGAAAAGCAGTATGAGAAGGGCGTTAAGCTTCTGAAACTCGCTTCTGTAATACAGTTTACCCTTCCCGGTGTACCTTGTATTTACTACGGAGACGAGGCGGGTATGCAAGGATATAAAGACCCGTTTAACCGTTTCTGTTATCCTTGGGGCAAGGAAAACAGAGAGCTTGTTGATCATTATACTGTCCTTGGAAAAATGCGTCATAGCTGCGACTGCCTCAAGGAAGGCGAGTTTTATACTCTTTCAGAAATGCTCGGCTGTCTTGCTTTTGTAAGAAAGGGAAATAAGGATGCGATACTGGTTATAGTCAACCGTAACGAACATGAAATAGACTATTACCTTCCCGATGAGTGGCACAACAGTGTCGCCGTATTCGGTGCAGGTATGCAAGGAAATAAGGCACATTTAAATGCGCTTGATGCAATAGTACTGAAAAAGGAGAATTGAAATGAGTGAATGGACCGAAGTCAAAATAGTAGTTGATGCAAAAAACGTTGATAAAGCGGGCGACATAGCCTCTATGGTAGTACCCTACGGAATTTATATAGAGGATTACAGTGAGCTTGAAAAAGAGGCGTGGGAGATTGCTCATATTGACCTTATAGACGAGGAGCTTCTCGAAAAGGACAGAACGAAAGCAATAGTACACGTGTATATTGCACCTCAGGAAAATCCTCAGGAGGCGGTTGCGTTTCTTCGTGAGAGATATTCTGCTGAGAATATTGATAATGAGATACTTCTCAACGCCTGCAAAAACGAGGATTGGGAAAACAATTGGAAGCAGTATTTTCATCCCATTCCCGTTGGTGAAAAGCTCCTTATCAGACCAACCTGGGAGGATGAATTTGATGCAGGGGACAGAAAAGTGCTCAATATTGAGCCGGGACTTGCTTTTGGTACGGGTACTCACGAAACAACAAGACTTTGCCTTGAAACCCTTGAAAAGCATATAAATGACGGCACTACCGTACTCGATATCGGTTGCGGAAGCGGTATCCTTTCAGTGGCATCCCTTCTTTTAGGTGCTGAAAAGGCTGTCGGTGTTGATATCGATGCTCTTGCAGTAAAAACTGCGATAGAAAACGGTGAGGCAAACGGCTTCAGAGAGCCCGAGTATACAATTCTTCAGGGCAATCTTACAGATAAGGTCAGCGGCAAATATAACGTTGTAGTTGCTAACATCGTTGCTGACGTAATAATAATGTTCTGTGAGAATGTTGCTGATTTTATGTACGATGATTCTGTGTTTATTACCTCGGGTATAATTGATACGAGAGAGCAGGATGTGCTTGATGCATTTGAAAAGTACGGCTTTGAGGTGCTTGAAAGACACACCGAGGGCGGATGGGTCTGCTTTGAATGTAAAAAGAAATGATAATGTAAAAACTGTCGGAAAATTTAATCCGACAGTTTTTTTACATAACAGAAGAAAGAGAAAGTCTTTCCTTTTCTCTTATTGACGAAATAATACCAAAGCATTTATTAAGGCTTACCATTGCGCAGTCCGGATTTTTGTTGCTTAAAAAAATCCTGAGCTCACTAAGCTCGTCATCAAAACTGTTACAGGCTTCTCCGCTTATAAAAAAGCCTATGGCGATTTTGTTTTTATTCCAGTATATATCAATTTTGTCGAGCTTTTCTTCAGCCGAAGCGATATTTTCTTCTGTCAGAGAGACATACAAAGCATCAAGGCTCTCTTCAAGCGTATTCAGTCTTTTTTCTACAAAGCCGAAGGAAAGTGTACTCAAAAGAATTGCAAAAGCAAGAATAATTACGGCAGATAAGACTCTTTTCATTTTATCACTGCTTTCTTATTACGTTGATGTCACCGTTGATGTCGGCGGTCATAAGCAATATATCGCTGATTTCAAGCTTCTTTTTCTTGAGAATATTTTCAATTTTTTCTTTTGACATATTACACTTGTCTAAGTCGCGTACTATAATTTTTCCGTCGTCAATGATAAGATATGGGATAACTCCGTCAACGCTGTTTTCGTCGCTTTTTGTAGGAGGACGGTAATCTTTTTTCAGCTTGACACTCAGGCTTCCGTTTGTTTCTATATAAGCAAAGTCAACGGAGTTTATGTCAAACACATCCTTTAATCTCAGCGATTCTGTCAGGTCATCCATACTGAATCTGATTGCACGTATATTTTTTTCAATAATTTTTCCTTTTTTTATCACAAGCAAAGGGTTGCCCTGAAGCAGTTTCCTGAAAAAAGGAAATTTAACACTCAGGTCAGAGGAAATCACCTCGAAGCAGGCAAGCAGAAAAACCAGCAGTATTGACGGCATAAGCGGTGTATCAATATCTTCAAGGGGCATAGATGCAACTTCCGAGAGTATTATGGTAATTACAAGCTCGGAGGGCTGAAGCTCGCCGATTTGCCTTTTTCCCATGAAACGCACTACGGCAATTATAGAAACATAAATTATAAAAGAGCGGAGAATACTGTTAACCATCTATGCTTTATCACCTCATAAGGAGTATGATACAAAGCAGGTAAGGGTAATCACATAAATAAAATATTATGTGAAAGAATATTTCATAAAGTCTTTCACCCGAGCCAGAGGCTCTCTTATACTGTTATAAAGCCAGGTGGAATACCTTCTCGGATCAGAGGGTACCGCATAGGCTTCAAGTCCGATTTCTTCTGCGATAAACAAGGCTCTGTAGGTATGGTACTTTTGCGTGATTATAATTACCTTTTTGCCGTGAAAAACATATTTTGAATTTTCTAAGCTCTCACTTGTTGAAAAACCGAAATCATCGGTTACAATCCTGCTTTCGTCAAAGCCTTTTTCAATGCAGAAGCTTTTCATAACAGCTACCTCATTGTACTGCTCTCCGCTGTTATCACCTGTGAGAAGAAGCAGGGCACTTTTATTCTTTTCTGCGGCCGCCATACCCTCAAGCAATCTGTCTTCAAGCATGTGTGTTGGTCTGTTTCCGTTAATTCCGCAACCGAGCACAACGATGTAATCGGCGTCAGATATTTCAGCAGCGCTGTTTCTGTCAATGATTTTATCCGAAACAGAAGCAACCATATATATATTTATTGAAAGTAATGCAAAAATGCCTATAATAACAATAAGAGAAAATATTTTTATTACACTGATAATTTTTTTCATGATACCACATCCTTTGATGCTTTTAATATACATTATTGATTTTAATTCTTCAAGGTTATCAGAATAATGTAAGACAATCTTAAGAAAATTAAGCATTAATGGTCTAAAAGAGAGTGTTTTTTCTGTAAAAAGAAAAAAATTATCATAAAAAGTTTATAAAATTATTCGAAATACCATTGTTTTATCAGAAAAAATACTATATAATATACATTGAAATAATTTTTACCCAATGATAGGAGGGTTTTGCTATGACAGATAAAACAATACAGTTTAAGCTTGATACGGGCTCACCCGATGAGATGAGAGTTATTCTGTCTAACGTATATCAGGCTCTTGTTGAAAAAGGATATAATCCTATTAACCAGATAGTCGGATATATTCTTTCCGAGGACCCGACATATATCACAACTCATAATAATGCACGCAGTCTTATCAGAAAGCTTGACAGAGATGAGCTGCTTCAGGAGCTTGTGAGAACCTATCTCAATAAATAATCAGGAGGTTCACTATGGCAGCAAAAAAGAAAAACGAATTTCTGACATATAAGGAAAAACCCCTCGTCAGAAAGGGCAACACACTTTATTACGGCAATATGAGCGACAAGTTTGTAGTTGTCTTTCAGATCCTTTCAACAAAGGAGCTTGACGGCTTACAGGTTGCTGACAGAGTTTCTGTTCAGCTTATAAATACTGACCCTAACGTAAGACCCCATGACAGAATTGCTCAGAAGACTGAAAAGAAAGGTCTTTACAGTGCGATGGATATTGGTAAGATATGGCTTGAAAGAGCACTGGCCGAATAAATTAATGAAAAGGCGGCGGATATCCGTCGCCTGAATTTATGACCGCTCATGGCGCAGCTGGATAACGCAGCAGATTCCGATTCTGAAGAACGGGGGTTCGAATCCCTCTGGGCGGGCCAAAAAAATCTACAATCTTCGACAGAAGGTTGTAGATTTTTTTTTCCAATCCGAAGGGTTGGTATGTCCGTCAGGCGTATGTAATCCAAATTGTATGTCATCAAGGCGTAAGCCTTGCATTTTCTCCTTCGGATTGATTACATACCTTTCTTTGGAAGGATTACATCCACAACTTCGTTGTGTTTACATTCCGTCTGCGACGGATTACATACAAGGCTTCACCTTGATTTTTTGTTAACCTTCAACCGTTGCAAATCAATAGTGCGTGTGATATAATCAACTCGACAAATAAGAATTTGACGAGGAGAACGTATATGAAATACAAAGGAACACTTATTGTTGTTAAAGATTGTAACTGTGCATTAAAGTTCTATAGTGATGTTTTTGGATTTCAACTTCTTCAAGACAACGATGGGAATATGGAATTGACGAATAAT
>JAZULG010000102.1:0-2242 GCA_045603005.1 Acutalibacteraceae bacterium | reverse complement strand
GCAGGCTCCCGAAACTGCTGAAAAATTAAAAGAAGCAGTTTATGTTGCCGATGCTAAGATTTATCCCGAAAATGAGGGCAAGATTGTTATCGTACCCGGTAAGATTGAAGCTGAGCTTCCTTTGGTTGATGTGAAAACAGGATTAAAGCTTCCCACAATCAAGGCGACAAAACAAAGCTGGTACGCAGTAGGTGTAAAGTCTGTGGGTACAGGCTATGACTGGTCCTGGATGGCTGACGGCTCAACCCAGACACTCACAGCAGAATGCAGTGTAGGTGAATTCAAACTCTATGAGGGCATGCTCAACGGACTTGCAGTAAGTGAAGATTACAAGGATTTCGAAAAGAGCAACCTTAAAGAGGCAGGTTTAATGGATTATTATGCTTATGTTGTTACCGATGGTGTTTATATCAGTGACAACAAGGGTGGGCACACACGCTATAAAGACGAATACGAAGGTGCTGTAAGATATAAGTACAGAATTATGCCTGTGGACGGTGAACTCGAATATACATTTGTAGGTGTTCAGAAAAACGGTGCACTCGTAAGAGACGATTCATTGGGTCTGATAGCTTCAACTGAGGGTATTCTCAGCTTTGATGATGTACTTGCAAAGAATGAAAGCAACAGTGCGGCAGGTCTTATTTTCGCATTTGTGGCTGCAGCTCTCTTTATCGGCGGCGGTGTTGTTTGCATCGTTGTTAAAAAGAAGGAAGAAAATTAATCAGGAGGCTCAAAATGGGAATTTTCGATAAATTAAAGACCAACCCTGCTCCCACACCTCAGACGGTTCAGGGGGGCGGAAATAAAAGTGTTAAGATCACTTTCAGCTCACTTCCCGAAAGCTACGAAGCTTTCACGTCTTTACCTGAAGCAAAAATGGATAATCCTTTCAGCTCTGCAGCACTTACGATTCTTGCCTTCTGTTTTTATCCTGAAAACAAAGATTTATCTTTGAAAATGCTCGACTTTTTAAGAGGACCGAGACCTCTCAGCGTTATGGATAAGCAGTTCATAGCTGACCGTTTCAGAGACAAGGACTATGTGCCGCGTTCGTATTTTGAGGGCGCAAAGCCTAAAAACGATTATCAACCGTCAGCTCCTTACATGATAACCGTAAGCGAAAACCCCTATTCTTATCAGAATGAGGGCTATGCGACACTTTATGTAACCTCCGGTGGTGCTGACAACCCAAGAAGTGTACAGTTAAGACTTGCCAAGGACGGTAAATGGTATCTATGGGAGCAGTATCTTTTAGCTGATATCAGAAAGCCTGAAAGCGAAAACCCCTGGGCGTGAAAGGAAGAGTAATATGAAAAAAATTATGGTTATTGCTATGGTGCTTCTCAGTCTTCTTATGCTTGCATCCTGCGGTGGAGGCGGTGAAGATACTACTACGGCAGTACCGTCAGCAACAGAAGCAGCCACAGACCCCATAGTTGAATCTGAGAGTGCAAAAGCTCTCGCTGAATTCAGAAAGCATATGAAAGACGAAAACTATCTCTGCGGTGTTGCATATCTCGGTTATTACAGCGAGGATATCGGTGTGATTATCGAAGATCTGCAGTATAAAGGTATTTATAAGAAGCATAAGTTCCTTGACGAATTCAGACGCAAGAATTTTTATTCTCTTGAAGGAAATGAGCTTTATGCCGTTATACCTGCAGAGGGTGCTGAGGTTACCGTAAACCAATACGCCTTCAACGAAAACGGTATCGGCTATGCGAAGAAAAGACTTGCCGTAAGTGACGGAGAAATTCTTTTACTCAGAGGTAACGTCAGTGACATTATGCCTAATCTTCAGCTCGCAATTACCGATAAAGACGGAAACATTACCGAATATCTGCCATCGATGAGTCTTGAAACCGGTTATCTGAGCAAGGGTCAGCAGATATGGGACTTTTCACCCTATGACCTTCTCGGCGGACACTTCGAAAACAATATGTTCGAAGAAGATATGCCCAACTTTATCGGTTCATGGTGGGGCGAATATGAGGTTGACGGTGAGGTTTATACTCTTACTGCCGGATTCAAGGAAAACGGTGAGGCTACATATGGCTACGGCTACGGAAACAGCGAAATTTTAGAGTATTTCGAGGGTTCCTGGTATAAGGAGGACAGCGATACTATCAATATCGTTATGTATGGCGGTCCCGACAGCTTCGACGGAAGCGAATCAGATAATACTGAAAAGTATGAGCTCAACGGCATTTTTGACTGGGGATGCACAGATACCAATGAA
>JAZULG010000101.1:0-7678 GCA_045603005.1 Acutalibacteraceae bacterium | reverse complement strand
CATAAGACCTGCAATAATCATTGCGGCACCTGCACGAAGGTCATCTGCCCTGACGGGTGCACCGGTCAGCTCCTTAACGCCCTCAAAAACGGCAATAGTACCGTCAACCTGAACTCTTGCACCCATACGGATGAACTGGTCAATGTACTTGAAGCGGTTGTCCCATACGCCCTCGGAAACGATGCTTGTACCGTCGGCAACGGTGAGAAGTGTGGCCATCTGGGGCTGCATATCCGTTGGGAAACCGGGGTGAGGCATAGTCTTTACATTAAAGCGTCTGAAGTGTCCGTCGGACTGAACTCTTACCGCGTCATCGTACTCGGTTACCTTACAGCCTGCTTCGAGAAGCTTTGCGGTAATTGACTCAAGATGCTTGGGGATGACGTTTTTGATGAGCACGTCACCTGCAGTGGCGGCGGCGGCAACCATATATGTGCCTGCTTCGATCTGGTCGGGAATAATCGAATAGGTACAGCCGTGCATCTGAGAAACACCTCTGATTTTGATAACGTCGGTACCTGCGCCTCTTACGTCTGCACCCATAGCGTTGAGGAAGTTTGCAAGGTCAACGATATGAGGCTCCTTGGCTGCATTTTCGATTATTGTGAGACCTCTTGCCTTTACAGCGGCAAGCATAATGTTTATTGTGGCACCTACGGAAACCTTGTCCATATAAATAGCACTGCCGGTAAGGTGGTCCGCCGATGCGTTTATCATCGCATTTTCAACTGAGGTCTTTGCTCCCAAAAGCTCAAAGCCTCTTATATGAAGGTCGATGGGGCGTACTCCGAAATTACAGCCGCCGGGAAGGGCAACCTTTGCTCTGCAATATCTGCCGAGCAAAGCTCCTATAAGATAATAGGATGCACGAAGCTGCTTTGTCATTTCGTGAGGGATAATATACGAATTAACGGTTTTTGTATTTATTTCAAGGGTATGCTTGTTGATATACTTGACCTGTGCGCCCATCTGGTCGAGTATTCTTATCATACAGGTAACATCACTGATGTTGGGGATATTCTCAATTCGGCATACGTCCTGAGCGAGAAGGGTAGCGGGTATGATAGCGACTGCCGCATTTTTGGCACCGCTGATTTCTACTTCACCGCACAGACGGTTACCGCCGTGAATGACGAGCTTTTCCAAAATCAATCTCCTCTTTCCGCTTTTTTTATCCGGAAAACTAATCGGGTTATATAAAAAACACAAATATTTCAATAAAAGATATTTTTTGCCGCGATTTAACTAATGTATTATAACACTAAAAAAACAAAAAAGGAAGACCTTTTCTGCTTTTTGTGAAAAGTTTACTAAATATTTTTATCCTGAGTTTATTTTTGGCGCCTTTACACTGAAAAAAGCAAAAAATACTCTTTGTTTATAGTCTGCTCATTAAATTTCAAAAGATTATTTTAAAATAATGACAGAATGAAGATGTGGAAAAAAGCTATTGAAAAAGAATGAAAATTTTGCTAAAATAAAAAACGAAAAATTCTGAAGGGAATGAGATTTATGATGGAAGCAGTTGCCAAAGCCAGAGAAAGGCAGGCAAAATCAATTATTGAAAAAATAGAAAAGCGTAATATGTGCGGCTACTACTGTGCAACAAAGAAGGAGTGCGCAGACCTTGTGCTTTCGATGATAGGTGAAGGAAAAAGTGTTACATGGGGCGGAAGTATGAGCCTTAAGGAATGCGAAATTCCCGAAAAGCTCCTTGAAAGAGGAGATTGTCAGGTTATTGACAGAGCAGAGTACGGTGACAATATGCAGGAGTATTATCTCAAGGCCTTTACCGCCGATTACTACCTTATGGGTACCAACGCAATCACCCTTGACGGTGAGCTTATGAATATTGACGGAAACGGTAACAGAGTGGCATCTCTTATTTTCGGTCCTGAAAAGGTTATCGTGCTTGCGGGTATGAATAAGGTCGTTGCAGACAGAGACGAGGCGTATAACAGAGTACGCAATATGGCTTCTCCTCCGAACACAATACGCCTCGGAAAGAACACTCCCTGTGCTTCTTTTGGCAAGTGCGGTGACTGTATGAGCCCCGACTGTATATGCAATCAGATCGTTATCACACGAAGAAGCAGAGAAAAGGAAAGAATCCACGTAATTCTCGTGGGTGAAGAAATCGGATTCTGATATGAAAAAAGTAAAAAAGCTTTCTTTTTCGACCACTCAGCTTATCCTGCTGAGCTTTCTCGGCGTAATACTTGGCGGCGCTCTTCTTCTGAGCCTGCCCTTCAGCTCTGCTACGGGAGAGGGAGCAGCCTTTATCGATGCTCTTTTTACCGCAACAACGGCAACCTGCGTTACGGGACTTGTTACGCTTCCTACGGTTACCTCGTGGAGCACCTTCGGTCATATAGTCATCCTTCTGCTTATTCAGGTGGGCGGTCTCGGAGTAATAACCGTTATTTCTGCCTTTATGTATAATGCTACCCGAAAACCCGGAATATACGGAAATATGCTGCTTCAGGATGCCTTTAATCTCAATACACTTTCGGGTCTTTCCGATTTTGTGAAAAGAGTTGTTAAGGGTACTCTTATAGTGGAGCTCTTCGGCGCTCTTTGCTATATGACGGTTTTTGTTCCTGATTTTGGCTTGAAGGGCATATGGATTTCGGTTTTTACATCAGTATCAGCCTTTTGTAATGCAGGTATTGATATTATAGCCGAGGACAGCCTTTGCTCCTATGGCTTTAATCCCGTTATCAATGCCGTTACCTGCCTTCTTATAATTTTAGGCGGTATAGGATATATTGTTTGGTGGGATGTAATACGTGTTGTGAAGCTTTACGGCAAGCTTGGGATAAGGTGCTTGAAAAGGCTCACTCTTCACAGTAAGATAGCAGTTTCTTTTTCGCTTTTTATCATTTTTTCGGGAGCGGTTCTCATTTTTGTTTCGGAATATGACAATCCGCTCACTGTGGGTGACCGTTCCTTGTGGGATAAGCTTCAGTTTTCACTGTTTCAGTCGGTTACAACCAGAACGGCAGGCTTTGCTACCGTACCGCAGGAAAACCTGAGTGAAGCAACCGCCTTTATATGTATGCTTCTGATGTTTGTGGGAGGCTCTCCCGTAGGCACTGCCGGAGGTGTTAAAACAGTTACCGTGGCAGTGTTGATAGCCTCGGCATATTCTGCAATAAAAGGAAAGAGCCGTGTGAATCTTTTTTCAAGGAGCATTACTTCTGAGGCTGTAAACAAGGCTCTTGCTGTTTGCTGTATGTCAATGGGTGTTGCGCTTACTTCGACGGTTCTTCTTTCGTTGGTGTGTGACAGAGACCTTACGGATATACTTTACGAAGCTATCAGCGCAACGGCTACGGTAGGGCTTACGAGAAACCTTACGCCCTACCTGAGTACTTTGGGAAAGCTGATTATTATCGCAACGATGTATCTTGGCAGAGTGGGACCTATTTCACTTGTTCTTGCTTTTAATTTTAAAAATGCAAACCTTAATGCAATCAAAAATCCTTATGAGGAAATAAGCGTTGGCTGAGAAAGGAAAAACATATGAGCATAAATAAAACTTATGGCGTATTTGGCCTCGGAAGGTACGGAATAGCAGTTGCCCGTGAGCTTGTAAACAGCGGAGCGGAAGTCCTTGCCGTTGATAAGACTGAAGAAAGAGTTCACAACGCAGCGGAATATATTCCTTATTGCAAGTGCGCTGACGTTACCGACCCGGAGGTAATAAAGCAGCTTGGTGTGGGTCAGCTTGATGTGGTGATAATTGCTATGGCACAGAGCTTCGAGGCAAGTGTTATGGCAACGATGCTTTGCAAACAGGCGGGAGTTGAAACGGTAATCGTAAAAAGCTCCGGTGAGATGCACTGTGAAATTCTTTCCCGCATCGGGGCAGACAAGGTTATTATGCCTGAAATCGAATCGGGAAAAAGGCTTGCAAAAAATCTTCTCAGCTCAGGCTTCGTAGACGTTGTTGAGCTCTCGGATGAGGTTTCTATAGTAGAGCTTGATATAAAAAAGGAATGGCTCGGAAAGAGCCTGATTGAGCTTGATCTGAGACGAAAATACGGGATAAACGTGGTTGCTCTTAATTACGCAGGGAAAATAAGCTGTAATGTAAATCCTGAAGAGGCTCTCGCAGAAGGAAGCAAGCTTGTAGTTATTGCGGATGTAAAAAAGCTTTCTAAGCTCAGATAAATAAAAGGAAACGGTACACCTCGTATGAAGTGTACCGTTCTTTATTTTTTTATCCATGTTGAAGGGGAAAAGGCAATAAACAGAGGATATATCTCAAGTCTTCCGAAAAGCATTGCCAAGGAAAGAATGAGCTTTGAGAAAGGTGAATAAATATCGAAGTTTTGTGTGGGGCCTACTGCTGCAAAGCCGGGACCGATGTTGTTGAAGCAGGCGGCAGCAGCTGAGAAGTTAGTTTCAAGGCTCTGATTTTCAAAGCTGAGAAGAAGCAGTATACCTGCAAAAAAGAAAATATAAACAGCAAGGTAGGAGCTTACAGAGGAAACCGTTTGCTCCTCAAGCTTTTTGCCTTCAAAGCGTAATACGCTGACGCTTCTCGGGTGAAGAAGCTTTTTAATTTCACGTTTCACGGATTTTGCAAGAATGACAATTCGTGAAACCTTGATACCGCCGCCGGTTGAGCCTGCACAGGCACCTATAAACATAAGGGCAAGCAGAATTGTTTTTGAAAGCTCAGGCCACTTATCAAAGTCTGCCGTTGCATAGCCTGTGGTGGTGATAATTGAGGAAACCTGAAAAGCGGCATCACGAAGGCTTACGGAAAGAGACTCGGTCATAGGGAGGATGTTTACGGTTATTGCCGCTGTTGATACTGCTACAATTCCTAAATATGCCCAAAGCTCAGTGCTTTTGAAGGCAGAACGGAATTTTCCGAGAATAATGAGGTAGAAAACGTTGAAATTGATTCCGAAAAGCAGCATAAACACGGTTATGACCCACTGCAGGTAAGGCGAATAAGAGGCAATACTGTCAGCCTTTACACCGAAGCCGCCGGTGCCTGCAGTGCCGAAGGCATGGACAAGTGCTTCAAAAAGGGGCATGTCACCGATAAGCAGAAGTAATATTTCAACAAGGGTAAGTGCGATGTAAATGATATAAAGTATACGTGTAGTCTGTCTCATACGGGGCACAAGCTTGCCGACTATCGGGCCGGGAACCTCTGCGCGAAGAAGGTGAATGTTTCTGTCGGAAAGAGCGGGGATAATAGCCATAATGAAAACGAGTACGCCCATACCGCCGACCCAATGGGTGAAGCTTCTCCAGAAAAGAAGACCCTTGCTCATAGCTTCAACATCGGGGAGAATTGATGCGCCTGTTGTGGTAAAGCCGCTTACTGTTTCAAAAAAAGCATCGATGAAACGGGGAATTTCACCGCTTATATAAAAGGGTAATGCACCGAAGAAGGAAAGGGCAAGCCAGGCAAGAGCAACAGTGATAAAACCCTCTCTGCTGTAAATAACCTTGTTACCCGGCCGTGAAATAAGGGTGAGGGCAAAGCCTGCCGCAAGAGAAACGGCAACGGATATCAGCAGTGCCTTTACACAGCTTTCCTTATATATCAGAGCGCATACCGTGGGGAGAAGCATAAGAACAGCTTCAATTTTTATAACCGTACCCACGGTATAAAGAACCATTCGTCTGTTCATGGGTACACTCCTTATCTGAGAATATCGTCAAGGTCACTGAGCCTTCTGTCGGCAGCGAGGACGATGACTTTATCGCCTTTTTGTATACTGTCATTACCGGTGGGTATAACCGCTTTCTTTTCGGAGCGGATAATGCCTGCAATAAGGATTCCGGATTTGATTTTCATATCCTTGAGAGGAGTACCGATGACGGAGGAGTCGGGCTTGACGTTGAATTCAAGTGCTTCCGCCTTGCCGTCCATTATTTTGTAAAGCGTTTCAATATTGCTTCCTCTGGAATTTTCCAGAGCTCGTGCATATCTTAAAACAAGGTCTGAGGTTATCGTTTTAGTGGAAATTGTGCAGTCAAGGCCAAGCTTTTCCGCCATAGAGGCAAGCTCGTCACGGTTTACCTTGGAAATAACCTGAGGTACACTCTGTCCCGAGGCAAAAAGACCTGTGAGGATATTTTCCTCGTCCATACCCGTGAGAGTGACAAAGGCATCAAGAGAACGCAGTCCCTCTTCGAGAAGAAGCTCCTGATGAGTACCGTCGCCGTGAATAAGAACTGCACCGGGGAGAGCTTCACTGAGACTGAGGCAACGTTCCTCCTTTTTTTCGACGATTTTTACGTCACTTCCTGAGGCAAGAAGCTGTTTTGCAAGATAATAGGAGGTTTTTCCGCCGCCCATAAGCATTATGTTGCGGGATTGCTTTTTAAGAATGCCGAGGCTTTTAAGGAGCTTCTGCATATCGCCGGGGGAGGCGGTGAGGGAGATAACGTCTCCCGCCTTAAGCTCAAAATTACCGTCGGGGATAATAAGCTCGCCCTGCCTGAGCACGGCGCCGATGAGGAATTGAATATCCTGCTTTTCACGCAGCTTAAAAAGCTTACGGTTACACAGGGGAGAATCCTCCTTAAGGCGTATTTCTATCATTTCAAGAGTACGTCTTGCGAAGTAATCCACCTTGAAGGCAGAGGGAAGGCGGAGAATGTTATAAAGCTCCTGAGCGAGAAGAAACTCCGGGTTTATTGCCATTGAAATATCAAGCTGTTCTCTGAGAAAGCCGAGAGAGCGGTCGTTATATTCAGGGTTACGTATTCTCGCTACGGTGTGGCGGGCGCCCATTTTTTTAGCTATGTAGCAAGAGAGCATATTAAGCTCGTCCGAGGCTGTTACCGAGATGAAAAGGCGTGCCTTATCCACACCGGCCTCGGAAAGAGCTTCACAGTCTGTAGCACTTCCGCATACACCCATAACGTCGTATATATTCGTCATTTCGTTAATTACGGAGGCGGAGGTGTCGATAACGGTGAGACTGTGTCCCTCTTTTTCAAGGGTTTTCACGAGTACTGCACCGATTTTTCCGCAACCGGCAACTATAATGTCCATATTATTACCTGAGCTTTCTTAAATAGTTTATTTTTTCACTCTGCGTGTTTTAATCTTTCCCGATTTTTCCTTTTTATCAGCTTCCTCCGGTTCTTCCTTTTTATCGTTTCCCTCTTTTTCTGCTTTTTCCTTTTCTGCCTTTTCTTTTTCGGCAGCCGCAATTGCGGGAGATTTCCATAAATGGAGAATGCCTTCATCGTGGAGAAGCTTGAGTATGATAATGGTCAGCGGAGTCATAAACATACCTAAGAAGCCAAGCAGCTTCAGACCGAGGAACATCGCTGAAATCGTTATAACGGGAGAAAGTCCGAGCTGACCTGCAACCAGCTTCGGCTCGATAATCTGCCTGATAACGGTGATAACTACATATATGATGAAAAGACCTATTGCAAGAGAATACTTGCCCGAAATAAAGGAATATACCGCCCACGGTAAGAGAATTGTACCCGTGCCGAGCATGGGAGCGATATCAACAACGGAGATGATCGCCGCAAGAATGGGAGCGTACTTTGTGGAGAAAATGCCCGTAAGATCGAGTACGGTAAGACCTGCGTACATTTCGATGAAGGTAATGAGCATAATAAGAGCATATGCTCTTGCCATTTTACCGAGTGAGGAGAAAACGAGACGTTTTGCTCTTGAAAG
>JAZULG010000100.1:0-26812 GCA_045603005.1 Acutalibacteraceae bacterium | reverse complement strand
CTTAATGATTTGTCAATAATAAAAACGAAAATAGTAAAAATTTTTCGTTTTTAAACAGAAAAAAACGTTATTTCTTTGTTGTAACCGTAAATAAATCCGAATAATATCCGTAGATATAAACTCCGTTTTCCCTCTTGATGGGTCTTACCTTGTAATAATATCTTTTACCGCTGCTGAGCTGCGATATTTCAAGCTCTTCAGTATAAACTGAGCCGACCTGAATATATTTCTTAGATGCAGTATCGTATCGGTAAACACGGTAGTAGGTAGCGTTGTCAACCTTATCCCAGCTCAGAGTGAACGAATTTTTCGTTATATTGTCAGCAGTAAGATTGATTGGCTTTGACGGTTTCAGACTTACAGTACATGTAAGAGAAGTATTTCCCTTTAAAAATATTGCTCCGTTTTTAATAACCGCCGGTACAACACGGAAATGAAGAGTTTTTCCTGCATCAAGCCCCGTCAGCTTAACAGAGGTCTGTGAAGTTGTTTTTAACAGCTTAAAACCACCGTTACTTCTTTCCGAACGATAAACATAATATCTGTTTACCGCATCAGAGGACGGATTCCACGTTAAGGTAAGCCCGGTATCTGTTACAGATGAAGCAGTTATACCTGTTACGGTTTCGGGCTTTGTATAAAAGCTGTAGGTTGTGACCTTGCCTTTCTGCGTACCGAGTGTCGTTCTTATATAAGCTCTGACTCTGACATTGTGCTTGGATGCAGATGCGAGTCCTTCGAGAATATAGGAATTGGTTTTCACCGTCTTCTTGAGGATATATTTACCGTTTTCCTGAAGATACACGTTATAGCAGTCCGCATTTTTTACAGCTTCCCAGCTGAGTTCGACTTTATCCTCGTATGCAACTCCGCTGACACCCGTTACCTGATCAGGTAATGTGCAGATTGAAAATTCCTGCGATAAATCACTCTCGCATATTTCTCCGATGAAATTATATACAGCCGAAATCCTATAAAATGATTTGGCTGACTTTTCAAGATTGTTGAAATCACAATAATTTTCCGTAACATTTCTGATAATTGTATATTCGCCGTCAACAAGGCGGTAAATATTATATCCGACCGCATTTTTTGCAGCCTTCCATGAAATTCTGTAAGAATCAGCGGTTACATTGCTTGCAGTAAAGCCTTCAACACAAGCTGCTGTTGTCATTACGGTCAATATATCGGAAGGTAAGCTCTCAACATAAATATTTCTTTCTGTCACAGTGGAAACGACGTAGAAGGAATACTCATAAAAAGGTACTGTATCTTTAAGCTCAAACGTTGTATCCGTACCTTCATATATGAGTACATCCTCAGAAACGCCTTTAATGAAAACTCTATATGAATCTGCATTCTCAACAGGATGCCAGCTCAATTTAATACTTTCAGATGAAACCTTATCTGCTGAAAGACCAGTTACTCTGTCAGGCTTCGTCAGTGCCCATAAGAGCGGCGAATAATCGGAATATACACGTTTACCGTCAACAATTTTATAAGCTTTGATTCTGAAAGCACATACATATGCAGGTGAAAGGTCATCAATAATAACACTACTCGAGCTTACATCTCTGAAAACCTCATATTTTCCTTTTTCAGGTCTGTATCTGTAAATCCTGTATCCGTCTGCACCTTCAGATTTCCACTTTAACGTGAAACCGTTCGCTGTAAGATCTGTTATTGAAAGATTTGCAGGTGCATCGGGTTCTATCCGCGCCTCTGTAGATGCAGAAATCGACTTCAACGGTCCGTTATCAAAGCAATAGGAACCGACATAACGGCAGTACACCGTATATTCGCTGTCAATCTGCAGATTCTTAAAGGTATATGTGTTTTTGGTTATATCTCCGCCTTTAATAAATTTGCCCTGAGAATCCTTGAGATAAAAGCCGTACCTTTCGGCAGAATCACTTACGGGCAAGGTTACGGTAATACTCTCTTCCTCCGTAGAAACAGTTATTCCGTCAACGGTATAGCTATCGATATTTTCAATAACTCTGAACTTTATACGGTCACACAGTCCGCGTGAATTGTAAATGGTTACGTAAACTTCACCGGTACCGACAAAATCAACGGTATCATCATCAATTATCTTGCAGATTGAAGGATTACTCGTCATAAGCCTTCCACCGACATCGGGTGTTGATTTGAAAATACCGAGATCATATACACCCGTACCGACATTGGTAGTGCTCTTGATGTCAACATAATCGGCAAGAATATATCCCGTATATGTTGCGGAGCCATATTCAAATTTAATTTTGTACCAAATAGGATACTGGAGAATTCTTGCGTAATAGTTTGAATCAACAAAGTGCTTGCTTTGTATTTTTACACTCGTTCCCTTGTTCAGCAGTATGCTAGCACCGTTACTGCTTTGCAGACGGGCGTAGGTTGTAGACGGACCGGTTCTGATATTAACACCGTTTTCTTTTACAGTGCCGTACTGTATCTTTGAATCAACTGCAACAATACTGTCCGAACCGGTGCTTTCAGGCATATTTTTGAAAACGGGAATTGAAAACACAAATCTGTTATCGATAATACCCTGCTTAACATAAGACGTATACGCAGTATACCCCTGAGAAAATGCTCCCGTAAGGTTAGTCATAAACTGATGCGTATTAACAGCGTGAAGTGAATCAGGGTTAACATTGAAACGCTGCAGATAACCCGTAAACTGTCCCACAGCAATATATGAAGCCGCAAGGAATTCCGCACCGCCAAGTATTGATTTTTCAGGCGATGTCCATGGGCGCGAATAGGTTTTTAAATTTCCGTCAACCCCACCGTTTGCCCAGGCAAGTCCTCTTGTTATCGCATTGACGCCGTCAGTAGCGCCGATGTTATAGAAATTATATATACCCGGGTAGGTTGAATGATTGCCCCACACGCTGTAGCTGCCGTCACTTCCGACCTCATTTAAAATTTTTGATGCAAGGTAGCAAGGATTGATGTCATAAGTGAGTCCTGCGTTATATATAACCTCTGCATAGGTTTTTTCTGTATTTACGGTATTTCCGTCTCGGTCAAGATAAGATATTTTTTTCTGAGACATAAAGGAGCCTTTCAGAATTGACTCGATAGCCTCAATCGTAAACATCTCATCGAAGCTCAGCATCTCAAACTGAAAAACGCCGTCTTCATTTAAAAAGTTTCGCGGGTCCAGGAAATACTCAACCGCAAGCTCACTTGCCTGAACAAATCCGCCGTCCTTATAAAAAAACGTATTTTTTTCGGGATTATAGTCATCTGCATCGTGACTTTTCAGAACATCTGCGGTTATTGAATTCTGAACAAGAGCCTCATCACCGTACTGCGCAACAACGGTTTCGTGCCAGTCGAGTCCCGTTTCAAAGGGTAGAAACACCCACTGTGGATGCTTATTGTGTAATTCCAAGAGATAAGGACGGTAGCTCTCAGGAAAATTTTCAATGACGGAATCAAAATCGTATTCGTTCTCTGATTCGTCATCAGCGGCAACACTCATAGAAAAAAGTATGGCAAAAGCAATAACAGCAATTAAAATTTTTCCGATTTTCTTTATCCACTGCCTGCTTTTTTTCATTTCTTCACGTCCTTAAATTTAAATAATTAAATAATAATCAGCCTAAAAATGAACACGAGCTGAGACAATCAAGAATCGTATCCTCATTTTTTTCTTCATTTTTTATAGGCTCATCAGTTCTTACTGAATCAACTAAAAAGCTGAAATTTACCGAAGTAGTGATAACCTTTTTAAAAATATCGGCGGATTCTTCTACGGACTCTTCGGTTTTCTCTTCAAAGATCTCCTTAGCGGTTTCTTCTATATAGGCGCTGACATTATCAAAAATTTCAGGCTTAGCCGACTCCTGAGCGGCAACTGTCTGTCCTTCGGAAAATTTAGACATAAAGTCAGAAAGACTGCGGCAAAGCTCATCAGCCACGAGTCTGAGCTGAGATGTTGCCTCATTGATATCACTAAGAGGATCGGAATCCTTTTCAACGGGAACAGGAACTTCAACGATAACCTCTTTTACAACCTCTTTAGTACCTTCACAAGCAGCTTCAAGCTCTCCTACTTTAGCATTAAGTTGATCGATTGTTAATTCGACAGCCTTTTTGTAATCAAAAAAATCATTTCTCATTTTTTCAATATAAGTGATTACATCCTTTTTATTAAATCCTCCGACCTTCGCTTTTCTGAAGCTGATATATTTTTCTTCCATTGTATTCACAACCTTTGCACATATTTTCACGATTTTATTCTACCATAAAACAAGTATTAATTGCAACTGTATTGCAAAAAATAATCCAACAGGTATATAATGTCAAGTAAAAGGAAGTGATTTTTTTGTTCAGTCTGTCCGGTGTTGCAGAATCCGCACTTAGGATACTTGAAAAATCAGGTTATGAAGCGTACCTTGTCGGCGGCTCGGTGCGTGACTTTCTTATGGGCAAAACGCCTGACGATACAGACATCACAACTAATGCACTGCCAATACAGATCAAAGAAGCTTTCCGTGATTATGATACAATCGAAACAGGCATAAAACACGGAACAGTTACTGTTGTCATCGATAAAACGCCTGTTGAAATTACAACATACCGTACTGAGAAGGGATATTCCGACGGAAGACATCCAGACGAAGTATGCTTCACATCTGATATAAAGGCAGACCTTGCAAGACGTGATTTTACAATAAACAGTATAGCTTATAATCCTTCCGTCGGTTTGGTTGATCCCTTTGAAGGTTACAAGGATATAATGAACTGTGTTCTGCGCTGCGTCGGCAATCCTTCTGTAAGATTCAATGAGGATGCACTGAGAATTCTCCGCGGTTTACGTTTTTCGAGTGTACTCGGCTTTGAAATCGAAGAAGAGACATCAGCAGCTATTCACGAATGCAGACATCTCCTCAGAAACATTTCCGCAGAACGTATTTATGCAGAACTGAGCAAAACGATATGCGGCGAAAATATAAGAAAAATACTGACGGATTATGCAGATGTTTTTGCCGTACCGATCCCCGAAATCGGCAGAATGATAAATTTTGATCAGAAGAATTTCCATCACAAGTTTAATCTTTTAGAGCATACTGCAGAAGTTGTGGCAAATACGCCCACTGTAAAGCACCTGCGATTTGCGGCTCTGTTACATGATATTGCAAAGCCGATTTGTCAGAGCTTTGACGAAAATTCTGTTGCACATTATTACAGACACGCATCAATTGGTGCACATATTGCTGATGAAATCATGCTCAGACTAAAAGCGGATAATTTAACACGGGAAGCCGTCATAAAGCTGATAAAACAGCATGATACACCAATAGAAGAAAAGGAACAAATAATTAAAAGAAGATTGCATTCTGTCGGTGAACCCCTTCTGTTTGACCTTTATGAGCTTCAGCGGGCTGATACACTGGGACTTGCAGACGAATACCACAGCAGACTTCAGCATTTTGATGTTCTGAAAGAAATGACAGCAGAAATAGTTAATGAGAGGGCTTGTTTCACACTGAAGGACTTAAATATAAACGGCAATGACATTTCACTTATCGGACTGAGCGGCAGGCAAATCGGAAACGCATTGAATTATGCACTCGAATCTGTCATAGACGGACTTACGGAAAATAGCAAAGATGAACTTATAAGGCTTATAAAAGATAATGCAGACAGCTTCTGACACTGTCTGCATTTTTTTATTCAACTATATATACCTTTACACCGTGAGCAGGAATTTCTGTAACGATTTTATCAGTGTTCTCTATATATTTTTCTTCCCATACATCGTTAACAGAGTAGCCCGACTTGTTATCAATGTTAAGATAACCGATATTGCTGAGTTTGTTAAGTATGAGCTCAGCTGATGCGGCTGTTGACTTCTTATTAAACATACAAACAGCAGCTTTCGAGCCTTCAAGAGGCTTTACAAGAATATCAACAAGGCCCGACTTGATTCTTCTGCACTGTACACCTAGAGGATCCTGATTAATTGCAATCATTTTCTTGTTTGTGAGAATCTGATAAACCTTACTGTCTGTATCAACGGTACCGTCTTCCTTGATAAATTTTCTTACATCGTTACCGAGAATAAGAGGTGCGTTCATCATACACCAAAGGCTGAAATGACTCTTGTTTTCCTCGTGGGTAAGATTTCCGTTACCTACCTCGAGCATATCGGGATCATTCCATGCGCCGGGAGCAGAGTATTTTGCAAGCCTAACAGTGAACTCATAAATGAGCATAACCGACTTCCATTCAGCACGGATATCACCTGTAGTTCTCCATAAATTACCTGCCTCTGCGCCCCACTTCCACGGCTTGTTGAAGCCCCATTCACATATTGAATAAACAATAGGCTTTTCAACAGTACCGTTCTTTTCAGCAAAAAGCCTTGTAGCACGCTTAAGCTCACGTCCCATGAGCTTATACTGTATTGCCGCACTGTCCATTCTTGAGCCGACAGGATTAAGAAGCTCAACTGTATTTATACCCTTTTCCAGATGAACCATTGTCTGAAGCTTACCTTCAGGTGTCCAGTTTTTTCTGCTTGCGCAGTAAATATGATATTCATCGGTACCGTTAACCTTAGCCATAAGGAACTTCTCATCACGAGAGTCCTTTCTTATATCAATATGAAGAACATACTCCCCTGCCTCAGGTGCTTCCACCTCAACAGAAATACTGCCGTTATTTGAATCAAGACCGTCAATATAGCACTTATCGTCAATTACATCATCAGGTACAATTCTTGCAAGCTTCTTAAGAGTCATTTCTTTAGCGGTAAAACGCGCAAACGCAACACCCTCACCTTCACGGGCAAAGGATACAGCAATAATCCTCGGCGCAAGACTCGGAATAGCAACGTTATGACAGAAATCATACTTGAAATATTCTATTCCCCACTCAGCAAAGGTTTCAGCATCAATTCTTTCATTTTTAAGGCTAGCAGGATAGTCCTCACATGTGTGTGTACCGTTTGATGAATAGATACCAAGCTTTATTCCGCGCTCATTGACATACTCGGAAAGAGCTTTGATTCCACTCGGAAAATGGATTTTATCGCACTGCAGTTTACCGTCAGCATCTCTTGAAGAAGCCTGCCAGCAGTCATCAATATTTACATATTTATAACCTGCATCTGCAAGACCACTTTTCTGCATAGCATCAGCAATTTCCTTTATAAGCTCCTCACTGATTTTATGTCTGAAAAGATTCCAGCTCGACCAACCCATAGGTGGTGTAAGGGCGATACCGTTATTGTAATTTCTTTCAGCGCACTGAGTCACTCTTGCCTTATTGATAACCTTCTTTACACTGCAAATCGGACAGAAGGTTTTTTCGTTGATCTTCTTAGCCATCAAAGCTCCTCCGGTCGCTGTAAGAGCGGCTGCTGTTGATATAACAGTGTTTTTGATATGCTTATTCATTTCTTTTCTCCTTTATATTAAATTAAAATTTTTTATAACAAATATAAACCCGAACATTGTAAACATTGAGAACAGACTGGTCCAGACAACAAGCTGTCCGGCAAGCTGCTCATCTCCTCCGATTTCTCCGGTCATAACTGCACTTGAAACTGCAACCGGCGTGGAAAACAGTGAAATCAAAGCAGGATATTCAACACTCGTCACGCCGAAGGACGAAGTGAATTTTCCAAGCAATACAGCTCCGCCGATACCGATGGCAGGCGCAATAAGCAGTCTCATAAATGTACCGAGGGTTATTTCCTTTTTCAGTGAAGCGACCGCTTTGAAGTCAAATCTTGCGCCGAGTACTACAAGAGCAAGAGGCGATGCAACCTTTGCGAGTCTTGAAAGTGCCGTATAAAGAAACGGCAGACTATTTTCAATAGAAAGCATCGGATTTCCCACAGCATCAACCGAAATAAGCTCTCTTACAGCTACAACAACAATACCGAGAACAACGCTGATAATGAGCGGGTTTTTCAAAGCACTTTTGACAGTATGCTTTACACTGTGCTCAGTGTTTTTCGGGCTGTAATGAGAAAGCACAACAACCGCAAGGATGTTAAAAAGAGGAATAGCGACAGCTGAAAGAATGCTTGCAAAAGCAACACTCTCCGCTCCGCCCAGGCTTTCAGCAAGAGGTATACCGATAATTGCATAGTTAGACCTGAATGCACATTGGGTCATAACTCCGATACTGCTTCTGTTCTTTACAAAGAGCTTGGACAATACATATCCGATAAAACATATAAACAGCACAGCAAAAACACAATAAGCAACAGCCGACCACTGTACCTGTCTGAGGCTTTCAATCTCGTAAACATTCCAAAATAAAAGTATGGGCAGAAACACACGAAAAACCATTGTGTTCAGCTTTTTAAAAAAAGCATCATCGGCAAAATGTATCAATCTCAGAAAATATCCGACAAAGACAAGTAATAGTATAGGCATTACCGCCTCAAAGGAAAAGCTGAAAATTTCTGCCACAAAATCACACCTAACAGTTAATTACTGACCTATTTTATCACAACATATTTAGGTTTACAATATTTAAGAATAAATATTTACATAATAAACTTAATATGTGCATAACTTTACATTCAAAACTAGAGAAGTATGAAAAAAGCAGCTGCACGCATGCAGCTGCCTGAAAATATTTTCTTAAAAATGAGCGTAATCAGTTGATTATTCAGCTGCTTCTTCAGCAACAGCTTCCTCTGCTACTACTTCTTCAGCAACCTCTTCTGCTTCAGCAGCGGGCTCGATAAGAGCACGGATTGAAAGGCTTACACGCTTCTTATCAAAGTCAATTTCTGTAATCTTAGCCTTAACAACATCACCGATGTGAAGAACTTCCTTCGGAGATGCAATATGGCGGTCAGCGATCTGTGAAATGTGGATAAGACCGTCAATTCCGTCGATAACTGTTGCGAAAGCACCGAATGTTGTAAGACCAACAACAGTAACGTCAACAACTGAATCAACAGGATAATCTCTCTTGAGGATTTCCCAAGGATTATCTTCGATTCTCTTATAGCCGAGAGAAATCTTTCTCTTTTCGGTATCGAGGGCCTTTACAAATACCTTTACAGTATCGCCAACATTAACGATTTCTGAAGGATGCTTGATTCTCTTCCATGAAAGCTCGGAGATATGTACCATACCGTCAACTCCGCCGAGATCAACAAATGCACCGTAGTTGGTAAGTGACTTAACAGTACCTGTAAACTCCTGACCTTCTGCAATTCCTGCCCAGAAAGCATCTGTAGCTTCCTTGCGTTCTTCTCTGAGAACAGCGCGGATTGAGCCAACAACTCTCTTCTTCTGCTCATCGATGTCGATGATTCTGAACTTAACCTTCTCCTTAACAAGCTTGGTAAGCTCTTCATCCTTTGCAAGACCTGTGAGTGATGCAGGAATAAACACTCTTGCGCCCATAGGATATGCAATTACGCCACCCTTTACAGCTTCTGAAACAACTGCTTCAACAACTTCGTCGTTTTCCTTAGCTGCGAGGATGTTCTTCCATGATGCTCTTCTGTCGTAAAGACGCTTGGAGAGCTTCATTGTGCCTTCATTATCATTTGTTTTCATGATAATGAGATTGAGTTCGTCGCCGATTTTGAGTTCCTTAGTGGGATCGGCTGTAGGGTCATTGCTGTACTCTTCAACAGGGATAAAGCCGGCATACTTTCTACCGATATCAACCTGAATCTCGTTTGGTGCAATGCCAACAACGATGCCAACAACAAAGGGATTATCGCTTGTATCGTCAATGCTATCTACTGCTGCATAGAACAACTCCTGATCCTGTGACTCCTTGATATTTTTTGTTTCATTAAAGTTTTCGGTCATAAAGACTTCAACCTCCTTTATTATACGTGCAGGTGTTGATGCACCTGCTGTTATACCAATTTTCTCATAAGACGAAAAATCAACGCCCCTGAGCTCATCTACCTTTTCAACAAGATACGTATCGCAGTTCTCTTTACACACATTGTAAAGCTTTACTGTGTTAGAGCTGAACCTTCCTCCGATAACAATCATAGCATCGGATTTTTCGGAAAGCTCTATTGCTTCCTGCTGCCTATCGTGGGTAGCTCTACATATTGTATCAAATGTTTTTTGATTTGTACAGAGTTTTTCAATTATTTTTTCGCTTTTTTTCCATTCTTTTACCGAAAAAGTTGTTTGAGCAACAAGTATAATTTCTTTTTCGGCAAAATTTCCATTATTCTCAAGTATTTTAATCAGTTCATCCTCGTTTTTAAAAACGAAAGATGTACCTCTGCAATGACTGCGGAAACCGCAGACCTCAGGATGCTTCTCATCGCCTGCTATCAGAACGATATTATCTTCTCTCGAATTTTCTATTATAATTTTATGGATTTTCAACACGTAAGGACAGGTTGCATCGTAATAAGCTATGTTGTTTTTGTTCAGCTCATCAATAACCTGCTTTGTAACGCCGTGAGCTCTTATTACAACCTCAAAGCCGTCAGGAGCTTGTAATGGATGTTCGATAGTTTTTACACCCTTGCCTTCAAGCTCATCAATAACAATAGGATTATGAATAATGGGTCCCAGAGTGCAAACATTTTTACCGTCATCGACAAGCTTATTGAGAAGCTTTACGGCTCTGTTTACTCCGAAGCAGAATCCTGCTGTTTTCGCTGTGTATATTTCTGTTCTTCCAGTTGCCATAATTCCTTTATCCTATCCATAATTATTTTTGAAGCGTTTCTGACCGATGAATTTCCTTTTTCCTCGGCGAAGCCTAAATCGTGATTTGCTATAACCTTTCCGAAAACAATGATCAGCTCACTGCGATATCTCTTTTTCTTTTTATAGATACAGCAAGGCAGTATGTCTGCACCGGTAACCTTAGCCAGATACCCTATACCGTTACGTGCCTCGACGGGCTCTTTTTCACCTCGTACCCGCCTTCCTTCAGGAAAAATACCAAGCACTCCGCCATCGTCAAGTACCCTTTTCGCATATCTGAGAGCGGTTCTGTCGGCAGTCCAACGTCTGATAGGAAATGCGTTCATTTTTTTCAGTACAAAGGCAAAAAGGCGGTTTTCAAAGAGATCGCTCTTTGCCATATAATGAACTCTCCGCCGAAAGTTAGCAACTATAAGTGCAGGATCAGAAAATGCGATATGGTTACAGGCAATAATCAACGCGCCTTGTGACGGAATGTTTTTCTTCCCCTTACAGCGGTATTTATATACAATATGGGACAAAATCCATAAAGGCGGTCTTATAACACTGTAAAGAAAACTTCGGCTTATCTCACTATAGTCAAAATACAAGCAATCATCTCCCTGAATTTAGGGTTGCCCGTATTTAAGCTTTTATCAGCAAATAATATACCGTAGATTAAACGGTTGTCCCTTTTTTGATTGTGTTAATCACAAGCTCAATTGATTCTTCGAGGGTAAGCTCGCTTGTGTCACAAAGCACCGCATCATCAGCCTGCTTAAGCGGTGCGATGGCTCTGTGCGAATCGTCATAATCACGCTTGATCATATCGGCAAGAACTTCGTCATAGGAAGCCTCCATACCTTTTTCAATGAGCTCCTTGTATCTTCTCTTTGCTCTTGCTTCAGGTGAAGCAGTAAGGAAAATTTTAACATCAGCATCAGGAAGAACAACAGTACCGATATCTCTACCGTCCATAATGCAGTTACTTGACTTCGCAAGATTCTTCTGAAGGTCAAAAAGGTACTTTCTTACAGCAGAAACTGCAGAAACTCTTGAAGCAGCCATTGAAGCGTCGGGAGTTCTTATCTCGACAGAGACATCCTCACCGTTTAAGAACATTCTCTGTTCACCGTCAACAAATCTGAGCTCAATGCACAGCTCATCAGTCAGCGATGCTGCAACAGCTGAGTCATCCTTGATATCAACGCCGTTTCTGAGAGCATTCAGACCAACTGTTCTGTAAAGTGCGCCGGTATCTATATAAATATAACCGAGAGCCTTTGAAGCAGCTTTGGCTATTGTACTTTTTCCTGCACCCGCAGGACCGTCTATGGCAACATTAATAATTTTCATAATATTTTCTCCTGATCTGTTTGATATTTACAAAGTGATTTTATCTAAAATTATTTGCTTGAGCAGTCTCCTGCAAGTCTTCCCGTAGAAAAGGCAATCTGAAGGTTGAATCCACCCGTATAAGCATCAACATCAATAACCTCGCCTGCAAAATATAAACCCTTGCAAAGCTTTGACTCCATTGTCTTAGGATCAATTTCCTTTGTGCTTATTCCGCCTGAGGTAACGATTGCTTCTTCGATAGGTCTGTATCTGAGTACGGTTACCTTAAGATCCTTAAGAAGATTGACAAGGTTTCCTCTCTGCTCCTTCGTAATCTGATTTACCTTTGTTGCAGGCTTGATACCGCAAAGGCGTACTATAACAGGCACAAGCTTCTTCGGCAGAAGCGCATCAAGAGCATTGATAAAATTTTTATTGTTATTATCGATAAAATCTCTCTGAATGCGTTTATCAAGCTGCTCATAGGAAACTGCCGGCTTAAGATCAATATGAATCTCATATCGTCTTGGAGTAATATCCTTAAGATGTGAGCTTGCGCTGAGAATCATCGGACCAGAAACGCCGAAATGAGTGAAAAGCATTTCTCCGAAATCAGTATAAACTTCCTTATAATTTGATGTATCAATAACACTTATAGAGACGTTTTTTAAAGAAAGGCCCTGAAGGTCACTGCAGAAGCCCTCGTGACAAACGAGAGGTACAAGAGAAGGCTTGAGCTCCGTTACAGTGTGACCCACCTGCTTTGCAAGCTCATATCCGTCTCCGCTTGAGCCGGTCAATGGATAGGAAACACCTCCGGTTGCAACGATAACACTGTCTGCCTCATATTCAGTTCCGTCTTCAAGCACAACACCCTTAACTTCGCCGTTATCAGCCTTTATTCCGGTA
This sequence comes from Acutalibacteraceae bacterium, assembly GCA_045603005.1. Taxonomy (GTDB): domain Bacteria; phylum Bacillota; class Clostridia; order Oscillospirales; family Acutalibacteraceae; genus UBA6857. The sequence goes on along the minus strand of JAZULG010000100.1, from coordinate 13,904 downwards.
ACTCTGCCCTTGATTCTCTTTGCACCGCCATCCTGACTGAATGCGTTCAGAGCATCAACGATATCAACCGCCTTATCGCTTTCAGGAAACACTCTGTTACCTCTTTCGACTTTAAGGGGCACACCCATATCTTCAAAAAATTCCATTGTATCTATGGGCATAAATCTAGAAAAAGCACTGTAAAGAAATCTTCCGTTTGTTGGTACATTCGCAATCAGCTCGTTTATCATTGTGCAGTTGTTTGTAACATTACATCGACCTTTTCCGGTGATCATTACCTTTCTCGCAGGTCTGTCGTTACGCTCGATAAGAATCACATCTGCACCGTTTTCAGCGGCAACGCCCGAAGCCATAAGACCTGCTGCGCCTGCGCCGATAACAACAACTCTTTTTCTCATACAATATTCTCCCAATAATTAATCTGATTTGTTATTATACAATAGAATTTTTCAATTTTCAAGATAAGCAACATATAAAACATTAAATTTAATACAATTTGATTTTAGTACTTGAAGAAAGCTTCCGAATGTAGTATTATTTCTATAATTAGCTTAAAATTAATTGAAAGAAGGCTGACTATGACCGATAAAAATAAGCGGAGCATCAGATATTACGTATCCGAATACAAATATATTGTAATTGCATTTGTAGCAACCGCAGTAACAATGCTCACCATATATTTATGTAACAGTATGATTCCCTTCGGTGAAAATACAATTCTCAGAATGGACCTGTATCATCAGTACGGACCGCTTTTCGCTGAGCTTTATGAAAGAATAACAGGTGCGGAAAATCTCATTTACTCCTGGACCTCCGGACTCGGAAGCTGCTTTCTCGGAAACTATTTCAACTACCTTTCAAGTCCCCTCGGCTTTCTGATACTGTTTTTCGGACATAAAGGCATAACTGAAGCTATTGCTGCTATGATTCTCATTAAAGCCGCATTATCCGCTTCTACATTTACCTATTATATCAAGCGCTCACTTCATTCGCAGAACTATGTGTCTGTCGCATTCGGCGTAATGTATTCCTTCTGCGGATATATGCTTGCATACTATTGGAATGTTATGTGGCTCGACGCAATGGTGCTTCTTCCGATTGTTCTTCTCGGTATTGAAAGGATCATTAACAACGGTAAGATGAAAACCTTTGTTATTTCCCTTGCACTTTCAATGTTTTCAAACTACTATATGTCATATATGCTCTGTATTTTCTCGGTGATATATTTCATATACTATTTCTTCTCAAATTACAGCATCTTAGACGTTGTCGACAGAAAGATTAAGAATAAAAAGCGTATTTTTAACATCCGTTTTCTCAGAAGCGGCTTCATATTCGCAATCGCCGCACTGACTGCCGCAGGCATTATGGGCTGCGTTTTACTCCCTGTTTATCAGGTACTCAAATCAAGCTCTGCCACATCAAACATTTTCCCGACTCAGTTTGTTTCCTATTTCTCATTCTACGATTTCTTTGCAAATCACCTTGCAAATCTTACAACAACAATCAGAAGCAGTGGTGACCACGTGTTGCCCAATGTTTACTGCGGTGTTCTCACACTGATACTCGCACCTTTGTATTTCTTTACAAAGTCAATTTCGAAAAAAGAGAAGTTTGCAACACTCGCCCTTCTTACCGTACTTCTTCTGAGCTTCAATATAAACTATCTCAACTTCATATGGCACGGCTTCCATTATCCTAACGATTTACCCTACAGACAGTCCTTTATCTACTCCTTTATCCTGCTTGTAATTGCATATAAAACATTCATCAGAGCGAAGGAATTCAGCACAAAACATTTTGCCGCCGTAGGCACAGGCATATTACTTTTTGTCATGCTCGTTCAGGAGATGACCTCTAAAAATGTATCTGCAAGCTCTGTAACGCTCACAATCGTTCTTATAGTACTTTATGTAGGCATAATTTCGATTTTCCTTGATAAAAAATTTCACACCGCTTCCGTTGCAGCTCTACTTGTAATATGTGTTTGCAGTGAAGCTGTAATGTGTGACTCAAACACAGTCAGTATATCAGTCAAAAAGGACTCCTTTGTTTCGGGCTATGACGAATTCCGGAATGTAAAGGAAAAGCTCGACACAATCGAGGGTGAGGATTTTTACCGAATGGAGCTCACTGATCTTCGTACAAGAATGGACCCCTCCTGGCTCAACTATAACGGTGTTTCGGTATTTTCATCAATGGCGTCCGAAAAGGTTTCAAAGCTGCAGGACAGACTCGGTATGATGAGTAACACAATAAACAGCTATACCTACAATCCGCAGACTCCCGTTTATAATATGATGTTCTCTATTAAATACATTGTGAACAACACTACTCCTGACCTGCTCGCCTTATCGCCAAACTATAAGAGCGTATATTCTTATGCAAATTACACTGCATATAAAAACAATCATAATCTTCCGATAGCATACCTTGTTGATAAGAACGTTGCTGACTGGGCAGATGAAGAATATATCGCAAATTGGGAGAAAAACACCGCTGCTGATCCCTTTGCGCTTCAGGGCGACTACTTCAATCTTGCAACCGGCGGACTCGGAAGTCCCTTCAGACGTCTTTATCCCGCATATATTGATTATTCAAACATTGCGCCCTTCACGGAAAGTATTAATGAATCATCATTTTACTTTGACAAAACAAACGATTCCTTTGACGGCGCCGCAATATTCACTCTTATACCGGAAACAGATTCCAATATTTACATCTATTTCGATGTCACCGGCTCAAATGCGAGAAGCCTGACTGTAACCTCACGTCAAGGCACAATGGCACACAGTATAAATCAGAGCTGTATTCTTGACCTTGGCTATCATAACGCCAACGATACCGTCACAGTTAATCTTCCTCTTGAAGCTGCAGCAGGTACAATTAAATTTGTTGCATATACCATCGACGAAGAAACATTTATAAACGGATACGAGCATCTCAAAAATCAGCAGGTTCTCATTGAGGAATTCAGTGACACAAGAATCAAAGGCCGTTTCACTGCAACTGAAGATTGTCTTGTTTATACATCTATCCCCTATGACACTGCCTGGCAGATTTATATTGACGGTGAAAAGGTCTCGCCTGAAAAGGTTGTTGCTATAGGCGATGCTCTTATCGGTGTACACGTTGAAAGAGGCAACCACGATATCGAGTTCAGATATGAATTCACATCGCTTTATGCAGGCTTACTTGTTTCCCTTATGACAGTCCTTGCAATAACTGCATTTTATCTCATTAGAATACTTTTCGCTTACAGAAAGAGAAAAAGCAGAAGAAGGGCGATAAGATATTCAAAAATTGACCTCGGATATTCAACTGATATTTTCCTTCTTCCAACAGAAACCAAAGTACCGGTGACAGAAACCGTTGTTGAACTTGTAAATATCAACGCTGAGGATGCAGACAAATATCCAAAGAGAGAAATCATCATGCCTCCCGAAAAAACTGTTCGTCGCGAACTTATAACCCCGGAGCACAAGTCAGACGATCAATAATACAGCTTATGTAAAAGAGCGTCATCCTTATGATGACGCTCTTTAATTATGATGTTATCTCATATTCTTCTCATATGATTCGATCATTTTCTTAACCATCTGACCGCCTACGGAACCCGCTTCACGTGATGTGAGGTCACCGTTGTAGCCGTTCTTAAGGTTTACGCCAACCTCAGAAGCAGCTTCCATCTTGAACTTATCAAGAGCGTTTCTTGCTTCGGGTACCATACCCTTTGAATTCTTAGCCATCGTATATACACTCCTTTTCAAAAACTTTTTGCGTTTGCAAATATATTTTGTGATAATCGGTCAATTATATTAGTGTAAGTATTTGGAATTTTTACCGTCTTTACAAATCTTTAAAATTTTTAATTTTCTTTTAAAGTAATACTAAACTATATGATTTAGAATTACAATTTAATATACTTACAATTTCTATAAAGAGGATGATCTGATGCTTCAGCTTTACAACATTAATAAAAAGTACGTTACGGGCGGCATGTCCCAAAGCGCCCTTAACAATCTGAACCTCTGTCTGAGAGATAATGAATTCGTTGCAATTCTCGGTCCCAGCGGATCAGGAAAGACAACGTTGCTTAACATAATAGGCGGTCTTGACAGATACGACAGCGGAGACCTTGTTATCAACGGAGCTTCAACCAAGCATTACGGTGACCGTGAATGGGACTCATACCGTAACCACACGATCGGATTCGTTTTCCAGAGTTATAATCTTATACCCCATCAGACTGTACTTTCAAACGTTGAGCTTGCTCTTACAATATCGGGAATTTCTAAATCAGAGCGCAGAGCACGTGCAGTAAAGGCACTTGAAGAGGTAGGTCTCGGCGCACATATTAACAAAAAGCCCAACCAGTTGTCAGTCGGGCAGATGCAGAGTGAAGCCATTGCCCGTGCACTTGTAAATAACCCTGACATTCTTCTTGCCGACGAACCCACGGGTGCACTTGACAGTGACACAAGTATTCAGGTTATGGAGCTTCTTAAAGAGGTTGCCAAAGACAGACTTGTTGTAATGGTTACACACAACCCGGAGCTTGCAGAAGAGTACGCCAACAGAATCGTACGTCTGAAGGATGGTACTATTATTGAAGATACAAATCCTTATGTAATAACAACGGATGATTTCAAAAACATCAAAACACATAATAACGGAAAAGCATCAATGTCATTCTTGACCGCCTTGCTTCTCAGCTTTAACAACCTCAAGACAAAGCTTGCAAGAACACTTCTGACATCCTTTGCTGGCTCGATCGGTATAATAGGCATCGCGATGATTCTTTCTTTATCCTCCGGTGTTAACTCCTACATTTCGAGCATACAGAAGGATATGATGACATCCTATCCGATAACGATTACAAGTCAGACAATGGATACATCAATAATGCAGGACAGCAGTATGATGGCCATGATGGGAAATGTTGATAAAGAAAAAAGCTATGACGGTATTTATGCTGGCTATACTACAGTTCAGGCGTCAGCGATGATGAATTCGGTCATTAAGGATAATGACCTTAAGGCATTCAAGCTCTATCTCGACAATCCCGACAGTGAAATTCATAATTATCTCGGCGACAACGGAATCGTTTACAGCTACGATCTTAATTTTGAGATTTATTCATATGATCCGAACGGAAATCTCGTATCAAGTGACGCCGATATAAACGATACAAACGCCACTACCTCCGCTCTTGCAGGGCTCGGATTTGATATGGGCTCAAGCATGTCGATGTTCAGATCATTTATCTCAAGCATAATAGGCACCACATCAAACGGTGCCGAAAACTTCTCCGAGCTTCTTCCTGGAGGTAACGGAGAAGCCATCAGCAACGTTGTAAAGGACAGCTATGACGTGCTTTACGGAAAATGGCCTGAAAACTACGACGAAGTAGTTCTCGTGCTTGACTATTTCAATTCAATAGATATCTCCGCTCTTTATCAGCTTGGTATAATTACACCTGATGTATATTGGGACATTTCCGAAAAAATCAATAACGGCGAGCAAGTCGAAGCTCTCAATTGGAACTACGAAACACTTTGCAGCAACACCTTTTATCTTATCCCTGCATGCAACAGATATGTAGCTAATGATGACGGTACATTCAGATATGTTGATGATAAAGAGAGCCTTGATGCACTTATTGACTCATCAATTCCTCTCAAAATCAGCGGTGTTATAAAGCCGAAGCCTGACTCTGCAAATGCAACAATACTGACACCCGTTGCCTACACATCAAATCTCACCGATTATCTTATTTCATACGCTGAAAAAAGTGATGTTGTAAAGGCACAGCAGGCAAATCCCGATATCAATGTACTTACAGGTACTTCCTTCGGTCCTATAAGTGACGAGGAAAAAATTGCTCAAGTAAGAGAGTATCTTGCAGAATTGAGTCCGCAGGAAAAATCTTCGATGTACACTATGATTATGATGATGACTGCAGGTCAGTCCTCATCAAATAACACCTCAACCGAGGAGGAAGAAGAAAGTAATCCCGTTCAGTCATTTTTCGAAATGATCGGCGCAGGAGATTTGTTCGGTGAAGACAATATTTTCAGCAGAATTGAAGCTTTTGTTTCTATGGCTGATATGGTTTCCGGAAACGGTCTTGACAAATGGCTCGAAAACGATGCCGACGACAAAACCCTTTTATATATCTACAACGAATATCTCGGAAGCTTTACCTATGATTCAAACCTCTCAACCTTCGGAAAAATCAGCTATGACTCCCCTACAGCTATCAGCATTTATACTGACAGCTTCGAAGCCAAGGAAGCAGTATCAGGCTGTATTGAAAATTATAATGCAACTGTAGATGACGAATCAAAAATCGTATATACCGATACAATCGCAATGATAACCGACTCGATTACTTCAATCGTTGACGTCGTATCATATGTCCTTATTGCCTTTGTAGCTGTTTCACTTATTGTTTCATCAATTATGATCGGAATAATCACCTATATTTCTGTTCTTGAAAGAACTAAGGAAATCGGTATTCTCCGCTCAATAGGTGCTTCGAAAGCGAACATTTCTCAGGTATTCAATGCAGAAACCCTTATCATCGGTCTGTGCTCAGGCTGTATAGGTATAATAATTACTGAGCTTCTGATTATACCCGCAAATGCAATTATTCACTCTCTCACAGGTAATATGAGTGTTAGTGCGCAATTGCCCATCGCTGCAGCTCTGATTTTAATCGTACTCAGTGTTTTACTGACTCTTGTCGGAGGTATTATTCCTTCGAGAAAGGCATCAAAGAAGGATCCTGTTGCAGCTCTCAGATCAGAATAAAAAAATACTGCTTCACCTCAAAGTGAAGCAGTAACTTTTTTTATTTAACAACTTCTATTTTTTCAATTCCATAGTAAAGCAGCGCTCTGATTGCCGATGAGCTGATTATCTCACCGCAGACAACGGGAGAAACGGCAGGAGGACATGTTACAGCGGGAGAAGCGCAGATTCTGCCTTCAGCACTACCTACCTCAACAGTTTTTTTGTAAGAAAACATTGCTTCTCTTATACTCATTGATTTTTCGGGCTTATTAAAATAAATAGATAAACAATCATCCGAAATCTTTTCGCCGTAGTTAACAGACAGGAGTGCATTCCTCAATCTCGAAAAGTCCGAATCTGTGTTTTCAGGTGTGAACATAAAAACAATATACCTGTCATCGTAAAACTCAGGGACAATTCCTGCTTTATTAAGCACAGTAAGCACCGACTCCGTACTGACCTCCGATTGCTTTGTATTCACCACAAGCTTCAGAGGCTCACTGCTCTCTATGCAGGCACCGATACTCCTGAGCTCTTCTTTAAGTGAATTATATCGCTTCACTGTAGAGGCAAGTCTATCTTTATATCCGTCTGATAAATACATATTGCACATATCAAGAGATTGAAGAATAAGATATGACGGACTTGTTGAGCCCATAAGAGACATCATATTTTCAATAAATTCAGCGTTCTCGCAAGCCTTCTCAGAAAGATGGAGATAAGCTCCGCCTGTAAGTACCGGCAAGGTCTTATGAGCCGAGTCACAACACATATACGCACCGTTGTTTATAGGATGCAACGATTCTTCAAGAAACGCAAGATAGGCTCCGTGAGCATTATCAACGAGCAGAGGTACAGAATATTGATCGCAAACGTAAGAAAGACCCCTTATATCTGAAAGCTGTCCGAGATAATCGGGCGAAGTGATATAAACCGCATCAACCTCTCCGTCAAGCCGGGAAAGCTTATTTTCAAGAGCCGAAGGAGAAATTACGCAGGTGCACAAATGGGATGTAACAGACGGATATATCCATTCAACATCAATATCGCAAAGAGCACACCCGTATATAAAAGCCTTGTGTACGTTTCTTGAAGCGACAATTCTTGTCTTTCTGCTTTTGTTTTTTCTTTGTGAAGCTATAACCGCAAGCATCGCCTTAATACAAAGCGATGAGCCTTCACAAGAATAAAAGGTACGGTAAGAGCCAAAAAGTGAGGAGGCGTTTTCTTCACTTTTCTTGATAATCCCCTCTGCATTGTACAAAATATCTGCTCCGTCGATCTCAGTTATATCATACCTTTCAAACCCCAGAAAATCTTTACCTTTATGTCCCGGCATATGAAGACGTACAGCATCACTTTCACAGTATTTCTCCACAAAATCCCTTATGGGTGTGTTCATTCCTCAGCCTCCGCAACCTTCATCATAACGGCACATTCTATTCTCTTCTTGAAAAGCTCGCAACCGTATCTGTACACGCCCATAACACTGCCTGTAGCGTGATATGAATTAGCTGCACATCCGCCCGAGCAATAAAGCTTTGCCCAACAGTCTTTGCATTCACTTCTTGCGTAAGCGTTGCAATATCTGAATTCGTCCTGAACAGCGGTATTTTTAACACCGTCCCAGATATTACCGAGAAGATACTTTTCATCACCTACAAACTGATGACAAGGGTAAAGGTCACCCCAAGGAGTTACCGCCATATATTCGGTTCCTGAGCCGCAGCCTGTTATGCGCTTATAGATGCAAGGTCCGTTTTTAAGATCAAGCATATAGTGATAGAATGTAAAGCCATCCCCCGCCTTCTTACGGCGCACCATTTCCTTTGCAAGAATTTCATACTGCTCAAAAAGTACAGGTAAATCATCTTCAGTCAAAGCATAGGGATCGTCCGGAGGACACACGACAGGCTCCATACTCAGCTCCCTGAAGCCGAGATCCGCCATATGGAAGATATCCTTAGTGAAGTCGGTATTGTTATGAGTGAAGGTGCCTCTCATATAGTAGTTTTTACCTTCACGCTTTTCTACAAGCTTCTTAAACTTAGGAAGAATCTTATCATAGCTTCCGTTTCCGTGATAGTCAACTCTGAAATGATCGTGTATTTCCTTTCTTCCGTCAAGAGAAAGAACAACATTACTCATTTCTCTATTGAGATAATCGATAATGTCATCATCAAGAAGTACGCCGTTAGTCGTAAGCGTAAATCTGAAGTTTTTATTATGCTCCTTCTCTACACTTCTTGCGTACTCAACAAGCTGCTTTACAACCTCGAAATTCATAAGCGGCTCACCGCCGAAAAAGTCAACCTCAAGATTTCTTCTTGTACCCGAGTTGGCTATAAGAAAATCAAAGGCCTGCTTACCTGTTTCAAAGCTCATCAGAGCTCTGTCTCCCTGATACTTACCCTGACTTGCAAAGCAGTATGAGCAGTTAAGATTACAGGTATGAGCAATATGAAGGCACATAGCCTTTATAACCTTACTGTTATTCTTATAATCAAAAGCAAGATTTTCGTACTCGTCTTTTGTAAAAAGCTTTCCCTGAGTTTTGAGTGCCATAACGTCATCAATACACTCAAGAATTTCTTCTCTTGTAACGTCGGGACAATCTGCATATTTTTCAAGCATCGCCTTTACAATCTGATCGGAATTACTGTTTTCATACATAGCGATAATATCATAGGCAACCTCATCAACAACATGCACAGATCCACTGCAGGTGTCAAGAACTATATTATATCCGTTTAATTTATACTGATGTACCATTTTTATCCTCACAAAGTAAAACGCTGCCTTAAGGCAGCGTTAAATTTAACTTAAATTATTTGTTGTTATTCTCACACTGCTGATTTGCAACACCGCATGATGTTTTGCAAGCTGACTGACATGATGTCTGGCATTCACCGCAACCGCCGTTAGCAACTGAGTTTTTCATATCTCTTGTTTCGATAGTCTTAATTCTGCTCATTTTATTATCCTCCTAAACATTAAGGCTCAAGGCCATAAAATCTTGCAAGTATAATATCACACTATCATTTAAAAGTCAATATATTTACCCGAAAAGAAGTTATAAATTAGGTATCAAGCTGAGATTTCTCTGTCACAAGCAAGAATGTAGTTGATTATAATTTTCAGAGCCGTAAAAAACGCATCCACATCTATCATTTCGTCGCATTGATGAGCGCCGCCGTGTCCGTCGGGCATTACAAAAAACTTTACTTTTTCGCCCTTTCTGAATGCATATGTTCCGACGGAAAATGCATTTTTCAATCTTCTTGCATAGGTGCCGCCTGCCATAATTACTCTCTCGAGTCTCTCTCCGGTTATTTCCTCGTAAATATCTTCAAATACCCCCGGCACAGTACTGTCATCATCTATTGCGAATCCCGCTTTATTTTCGACCTTCTCAACAGAAAACCCGGCGCTCAAGAGGGTGTTTTCCGTCTTTTTCTCAAGCTCATCGGCAGAAAGCGTGCTTCCGTATCTTACATCAAAGCTGATGCAGGGTCTGCCTTCTTTAAGCTTTACAATGCCGTTAACACTTGTGAGCTTACCGAATTTTTCATCCTCATGAACACAACCGATGCCTTCGCCGTAAAAGGAACTGAGAATTTTTCTGAGGGAAGCAAAAATTTCTCTGTCATTGACCGACAACTCGTTACACTCGGATAAAAGCTCAGAAATAAGATATGCCGCATTCACTGCACCTTCGGGGATACTTGCATGCTTCGCAATTCCCTTTGCCGAAAGTGTTATGGTTTCAAAATCACAGTGCAGAGCGAATTCCTTGCGGTTTTGTATTTTACGTAAAATTTCTTCATTAAGTGCGCTATCGTATTTTATTCTGACTGTTGCTCTGTCAAGGACTATATTGAATGCTTCACCACCGTAAAAGTCAGCAACAGTATCGAAGGCTTTCGTACCTTCAGCCCAAAAGTGGTATATCCCCTTCTCTCCTACGCTGCAAGGGAAATCCGCATCAGGTACGATAGAAATTTCGGGCACACTGTGTTTTTTGAGGTACGCATCCATATCCTCCATACCGCACTCCTCATCCGAGCCGATAAAGGTCTGAAGGGTATTTCTGAGGGTTATACCGTTATCTTTAAAAAAATTATATACACAGTAGGCGTGCATTATGCCTGACTTATTATCTTCAGCTCCCCTGCCTATCAGTACGCCGTCTTTTATTATAGGCTTAAAGGGCTCTGTGTAAATCCAATCTTCGCCGACAGGTACAACATCACTGTGAGAAAAAATGCCTATTTCGGCTCCTTTATCACCGTAATAAGCCAAAGCATATCCGCCGTCAGTATCGACCTCGGTTTCAAAACCTTTTTCTCTGAAAAGTCCGGCAGCATAATTCAAAGCCTCTGCACAGTTTCTCCCGTAAGGTGCATCCTTTTCAGGTGTTGATTTTATTGAAGGGATGCGGCAAAGCTCCATCCATTTTTCGAGAATATCACTTTTATTATCGGTTATCCATCTGTCAAGTAAGCAGTTAATTTTTTTATCTGTCATAACGGTTTCCTTTCAGTTCGTCAGTGTATTATTCCATTTTCTGTGTATTTTTCTCCGTACTACAGCAAAAGATATCAGGTGAGCAATAAGTGTGACAATCCAGCTGAGCGGATATGTGTAATATATCATCTCAACAGTATGATATTCCGGTATCTTGAATACCGTAGCAAGCCAGATAAGTCTGAGAGCACAAATACCGAGCACTGATACGGACATGGGAACAAGAGAATATCCCATTCCTCTGAGTGAGCCGACAACAACATCCATCATTCCGCACAAGGCATAGGTAGATGCGATAATCACAAGTCTTATCATACCCGCTGCAACAACCTCCGGGCTTTTGGTGTAAAGGCCGAGAAGAGTCGTGCCGAAAACATTATATACAACAGCAAAGAACAGGCCTACAGCTACAACATAAGCTGATGCAGTAACCAGAATTTTATTAAGTCGCTCCTCTTTTCTTGCTCCCACGTTCTGTCCTGTAAAAGACAGAGAAGCCTGATGGAATGCATTCATGGCAGTAAATGCAAAGCCTTCAATATTAGACGATGCAGAATTGCCTGCAATTACAGTTGTACCGAAGGAATTGACCGATGACTGTATAAAAGTGTTTGCAAGAGAAAAAAGCATTCCCTGAAAACCCGCCGGTAAGCCTATCTGTACCATTCTGATGAGCTTTGATTTATCAACAGTAAGCTCTCTGAGAACCAATCTGATTGCGCTGTTTTCTTTTATCAGGCAACGTACAGTAAGAGCCGCCGAAACCGCCTGAGAAATAGCAGTTGCCAAGCCTACGCCAAAAACATCAAGATTAAAACCTATAACGAAAACAATATTCAGTGCAACATTGACGACACCGGCAATTGAAAGATAAACGAGCGGACGTCTTGTATCGCCTACTGCCCTGAGAATACCCGCACCGAAGTTATAGACCATAACCGCGGTCATACCGAGAAAATAGGTGCGAAGGTACACCGTAGCAAGATCCTTTACCTCTTCAGGAGTTTGCATAAGGCCAAGTATGAAGGGTGCAAAAGCAATTCCTATCACCGTAAGAATTATACCGCTTATAACGCTGACGCTCATTGCGGTATGTACCGTCTTTTTAAGGTCTTCCTGCTCATTTGCTCCGATATAGTTTGCTACAAGTACGTTTGCGCCTACGGAAAGTCCGATAAAGAGATTGGTAAGCAGATTTATTACCGATGAGGTTGCACCTACCGCCGCGAGAGATTTGTCTCCGGCAAAATTGCCGACAACGATTATATCCGCCGCATTAAACAAAAGCTGTAGTATACCTGAAAACATAAGCGGCACGGCAAAAATAAGCATTTTTTTACTCACCGAGCCGTTACACATATCTATATTATAGCTTTTTCCCTTTTTAACACCCATTATGAGCGCCTTCTTTCTTTTTCGCTTTTTTAATTTTATCACAGAGATAATTTAATGTAAAGCAGTTAACATATTTTATTGACAACTTTTGCTTACAATAGTATAATTTCATAAACTATATACGGAGGTAATATTATGAAAATAGGTTTTATCGGGCTCGGAATTATGGGCGAATCCATGTGCGAAAACATTGTAAAGAAGCATAATGATACTGTTTTTTGCAACGACCACAAGCAGAGTCAGATTGATAAATTAGCTTCTTTCGGAGCTGTCGGCTGTGCTACAAATATCGAGGTTGCAGAAAAGGCTGATGTAATTATAACGATGATTCCCACCTCAAAGCACGTCAGAGAAGCATATGCAGAAATGCTCCCCTATCTTTCTGAGGGAAAAATATGTATTGATATGAGCACTATTGAGCCCGACGCTTCTGTTGAGGTTGCAAATATGCTTAAGTTAAAGGGGATTCAGTTTGCCGACTGCCCCGTTGTACGCTCAAAAGCCGATGCAATCGCAGGTACTCTCGGCGTCCTTGCAGGCTGCGACAAGGAGCTTTTTGATGTAATCGAGCCGATACTTTCCTATATGGGAAGCAAGGTTATTTATATGGGTGAAAATGGCAAAGGACTTGCAGCAAAAATCTGCCACAATACTCTCGTTGCACAGATACAGAACGGTGTAAATGAGACACTTATTCTCGCACAGAAGCTCGGTATTTCAATTGATAACTTTGCCGATGCAGTAGCCGCAGGCGGTGCGCAGAATTTTTATATGAACGCTCAGAGAGAAAAGCTTAAAAATGAGGATTGGTGCACTGCCTTTTCCATGGAAAACATGCATAAGGATGTTTCTATCTGTGCTTCTATTGCTGAAAGAGAAGGCTTTTCTATGCCCGGTATGAAAGCCGCTAAAGCGGCACTCGACGGCGGTATGGCTAAGGGATGGGCAAAAGAAGATTACAGAAAAACTTATAAGATAGTACGCGGAGATACAGAATAATTTGCTATATGAAAAAAGTAATTGTTATCGGCTGTCCCGGCTCGGGTAAAACAACTTTTGCAGAAAAGCTCAGTGAAAAAACAAAGCTGCCTCTTTATTATCTCGATGCAATATGGCACAAGCCTGACAAATCTCACATTCCGAGAGAAGAATAAGTCGGAGGCCGCGGTCTTAGGAAGAGAATT
>JAZULG010000099.1:0-37018 GCA_045603005.1 Acutalibacteraceae bacterium | reverse complement strand
TTCTTTAGCCTTCACGCCTTTTGCACAAACAGCAACGCGGATTTTCTTGCCGGTACCATGGGGCAGAACAACTGCACCACGAACCTGCTGATCAGCATGACGAGAGTCAACACCAAGTTTAACATGGAGTTCAACAGACTCGTCGAATTTTGCGGTAGCAGTCTTGCATGCGAGTTCGAGTGCTTCCGCAGGATCATAAAGATTTGTCTTGTCGATAAGCTTTGCGCCTTCGACATACTTTTTACCATGTTTCATTGTCTTTCATCCTCCTATAGAGTGGTTAATCGGATTTTTCCTCCCACCCGGAAGCATTAGTCAGCGACTACTATGCCCATTGAGCGAGCTGTACCGGCTATCATACTCATAGCTGCTTCAACTGAAGCTGCGTTGAGGTCCGGCATTTTCTGCTCAGCAATTTTTCTAACCTGCTCACCGGTAATTGTTGCGACCTTTGTCTTGTTAGGTACGCCTGAACCGCTTTCGATTCCGCAAGCCTTCTTAATGAGAACTGCTGCGGGCGGTGTCTTTGTAACGAATGTGAATGTACGGTCTGCGTAAACTGTGATTACAACAGGAATAATAAGACCGATGTCATTCTTTGTGCGCTCGTTGAATTCCTTTGTGAAAGCCATGATGTTAACACCGTGCTGACCGAGAGCCGGACCAACAGGCGGTGCCGGAGTAGCTTTACCTGCAGGAATCTGGAGCTTGATTAAACCTACAACCTTTTGAGCCATTTTTTGCACCTCCAAATTTATGTGGTTGATGGCGACTTGCTTTAAAATTTAGCAAATCTCCCACAGGGAGATAAACTCCCTACATAATAAACGGCATTGCCGTAAATTATCAGAACTTAATCCAAAGCGACCTCAATCTGATTGAGACCGAGCTCAACAGGTGTTTCTCTGCCGAGCATAGAAATCATAACAACGACTACTTCCTTTACAAGGTCGATGCTGTCAACAACACCGCTGTAACCGTCGAAGGGTCCGCTAAGGATGTTTACAAAGTCTCCTACCTTGTAGTTGACTTCTACCGTCTTCTTCTCAATGCCGAGGTTTATAACCTCCTGCTCTGAAAGAGGAACAGGCTTACTTCCGGGACCGACAAATCCCGTAACGCCTCTTGTGTTTCTGATGACGTACCAAGCTTCGTCTGTCATTGACAGCTCCTCGTCTTCAAACTCACTGCGTTTTTTGTAGATACAGGCAACCTTTACCATAACATAACCCGGGAAAAGCTTACGCTCAATCTCACGGACTTTATCATCCTTGATTTCAGTAACCATTTCCGTAGGAATACGTACTTCAAAAATCTGATCCTGCATCTTGCGGTTTTCAACAACCGTTAAAATGTTTGAGGCTACTTTGTTTTCATAGCCTGAATAGGTGTGTACTACAAACCATCTGGCGTTATCTGCCATTGTTACACCTCCAAAATTCTTCTGCTACGGATATTATCCGCGAAGATTACTCAGCAGATTCCTCTGCGTTTTCGTCTTCCTGGGTATCGGTTTCTTCACTGCTGTCTGCAGTGTCCTCACCTTCAGCATCGGTCTTTTCGCTTTCAGCGTTTTCATCTGCAACGTCTGAAGTGTTCTCATCCTTACTGTCGGTATCCTTCTCAGCTTCAACGGTTGCATCGGTGTTTGTTTTTACACCTGCGTTTGTATCAGCCGGTGCTGTTACGCTCTGGTTTCTTTCAATAGCATACTTCTTAAGAGAAACGATTCCGTGCTCAAGACCGAAGTCTATAGCGAATACTATTGCAGTAACTATTGCAACAACAACAAGAACTATACCGGTATTTTTAAGAACCGTAGTTGCGTCGGGCCAAACAATTTTCTTTGTTTCACCCTTGAAATCCTTACTGAAGCGCTTGATACCCTTGCCTGCGCGAGCGAAGAAATTTGGCTTTTGATTTTTGCTGCCCTTTGCAGCCTTTGCTACTTTTTCAGCAGCTTTGCTTTCCTCAGTTGTGGCCTTGTCAACATTGGAATCCTGGGCAACCTTTTTTTCTTTGTCAGCCATCATTCTACCTCCCGTATTATTTTGTTTCTTTGTGGAGAGTGTGCTTCTTGCAGAATCTGCAGTACTTGTTCATCTCCAACCTATCAGGATTGTTCTTCTTGTTTTTCATTGTGTTGTAATTACGCTGCTTGCACTCTGTGCAGGATAATGTGATTTTTACTCTCATAAACGGCACCTCCATTATAGGAAATTTGCGGTTGAACAAAAGCAACACTTCTGATGTTCAACTCATTAAGGCCTCCCTCTATTTCAGGGCACAAAAATAAAGCCCTCTGCAAGAGGTATCGATAGTTTAACACATAATCAACCTCCCGTCAAGGGCTTTTTGAATATTTTTTTCAATTTTTTACAATTTTTTCTTTAGTATAATCTGATTGATATTATACTATTTCCATAGTACTTATTACAATAGGCTCTGAGGGTATTGCTCTTTCTCCCATTGAATTGAAGCGTCTGGGAATATCACAGAAAGCATCGCATACCTCCATACCTTCAACTACCTTGCCGAAGGCTGCGTAGTTTCCGTCAAGGAAAGTACAGTCATCGCTGTAGCAAATAAAGAACTGGCTCGATGCTGAATCGGGCATCTGACTTCTTGCCATTGAAATAACTCCGCGTGTATGTGAAAGAGTATTCTGAGCAAAGCCGTTTGATCTGAACTCACCCGGAATTGTCTCATCGCTTCCACCGCATCCGGTACCCTCAGGATCACCGCCCTGACACATAAAGTTATTTACTATTCTGTGAAATGTAAGTCCGTTGTAAAAGCCATCTTTAACAAGCTTTTCAAAATTTGCAACAGTTGCTGGTGCATATTCAGGGTAGAGCTCTATAGTGAATACTCCCCCGTTTTCCATTGTAACTTTAACCTTCGACATAAAAGTTCCTCCAAAATGAAATTTATCGCTTGCTATTGTAACAAAAACACAGCAAAGAGTCAATAAGAAAGAATACGAGAAAAATATATTTCTTGACTTTATTTCCTTTTGTGGTATAATCACATTCATACTGCAATATATGTGCGGGTATGGTGGAATTGGCAGTTTCATCACCGAAGCGCGTCCGGTGGACGGTCAAGCGAGGTGATGATGGCACAGCGGTCAAAACACATAGGCGCTCCAAGCCGTAATGTGTTTTGGGAACCGCAAGCGGTCACACGCAGCGTGGCTGCCAAAACAATATATTATGTTAATATATGCGGGTATGGTGGAATTGGCAGACACGCAAGATTTAGGATCTTGTGCCTCACAGCGTGCAGGTTCGACCCCTGTTACCCGCACCAATTAAAAAGAGTATTTGTACTCACAAATACTCTTTTTTATTTACTATTGTTATTGTGTAAAGGACATTTATGAAACAATGCCAGGGATGTCCTTGTTTTACTTATTGTCCGATTAACTCCTTGAAAAGCTCAGGAAGGTTCTTAAGATCAGAAAATACCTTAACAAGGTCTTTTAAGATCCATATGAGAGTATGTATAAAATCATTTCTTTCTTCTTTTACAACCTCAAGCTCCTGTGTGTTTTCAATAAAGTCTTCTGTTTTAATAAATGTAAATTCACATTCAGCAGCTGAATGGTCAGAAATGGGTTCTCCGCCAGCATCACAGACCTCTACATATCTGAAATCGCTTACAACAATATCAACTCCGCCGCCGGACTTATACATAAATCTTTCAACTGAGTCCCAGTTGCCCCAAGCAGGAAGTCCGGTTATATGCCAGTTGTAAAGATTGAAATAATCACCGCCGTTGTGATATTCAATCCACGCATCCTTAAGTCCACACTGACGGTAAAGTGTTTCATAAAGAGCGCCGTCATCCTCATGTACATGCATATAATTGTTGAAATCACCTGTTACAATTACAGGTCTGTCATTTTCGGCAGAGCGCGCCTGAATAAAATCAGCAAGCTGCTTGTACTGACTTGTTCTTGCAGCTACAGAGCCGTCTCCGGTGTAAGCATCTGCGTGTAAATTGTAGTAATCGACATATATTCCGTTGCCGACATCAATAACAGTGTAAACAAAACCCTTGGGAGTAAGCTCATCGGAACCGTCCGAGAGAATACCACTCGCATCGTTCCAAGCTACTCTTGTTTCGTTATAAATAGGCATATCCTTTGTAAATATATTGAGTCCGTCGCCGCCCGGTACACCTCCTGTGTGGTTAGTGGCATATCCGTATCCCTCAATATTATTTACAAGCTGCTCGTGATATCCGAAATCCTCCTGAACGGCGATTATATCAAAATCATTCTGAGAAAGATATGCACCGGCAAGCTTCTGATTTTCCGCAACATTCATACCGTAGAAAACGCCGAAGGGAAGACCTGCAACATTGAAGTTTACCGCTTTAAGCACCTGCTTATCAGCAGCATCGTAATCATAAAGCTTTAAATCAAAATATTCTGTATATGTTTCGCCGCCGCATATGTAGTTGAGTCTCCAGTAAATCTTATTGCAATCCCTGAAGCCGCCTTCATTTTTATCCTTGAGATAATCCCTGTATAAAACACCGTACTCATCCTGTTCGGCGATATCTTCGTTTCGTGCAAAAATGAGCGGTTTGCTGAAATCAATGTTTCCCGCCTCATCCTTCAGCCAGTAGTTCGGATTATCTTCGCAGTTCACGGTAAATCCGCGCCAGCCTGTTTCACCGTCAAGAGACAACATACATTCGATCTCTGTTGTTCCTGCAGGGAAAATAAACTTGTAAGAAAGGTCGTTAATCTCACATGAGATAGCATAGTCACCTGCAATACTCTTTTCTTTTACATCATAAGAAAGGGGGCTTGGGAACTCCATCTGATAAAGTGCTGACTTATAGAGAAATGGAGCCATTTCCACCTGAACACCGTTTTCAGTTTCGAAGCTCATGGCTGAAGCAGTAAGCTCCGACGGAAGGTCTGTAGCTGAACACGCATAGCAGAAACTACTCATTGCAATAATGAGTGTGAGAGCAAAACAAAGAATCTTTTTCACGTTAATTTCTCCTTTGAAACAATTTGTAGCTTTATGATAGCACATTTTCATTGTAAAATGTTATCTTTATGTAAACAAAATTACTTAAATATGACATTTTTTAATTGCCGCTCCTTACATCAGATGACAACATACATGCAGATACACCAATTTTTCCGGTAAATATCAGATTTGAGTGCATCATTTTCAAAATGTACCTATGATTACAAATCAGTAAAAGTTATTGCAAACTTTGTAAAACTGTAGTATCATACACGTGCGATAAAAGGTCTGCTTAAAGCATCTTTACGTTCAGTATAAAAGTATTTTAATCAATTCAGGTTGTGTGAGAGGTTTTTTATGGAAACAAGTACAGTTAATAACGCAAACGCTTCCCCGCTGAAAGCAAAAAGCAGAAAAAACAGTCTCGTTGAGCTTATGCGTTTTCTTTTTTCACTCTGGGTGCTGTATTTTCACGGTTATGTGCCCTATTCAAACGAAATGTTTTCAGAAGGAAAGCTGGCTGTAGAGTTTTTCTTTGTGCTTTCCGGATTTTATCTTATGCGTTCAATAAAAAAATACGATTCTGAGCCACTGATAAAGAGTCTTTCCACCTTTCTGCTGCACAGATTCAAATCCTTATCTACCGTATTCATCATCGGTGAAATATTCGTTCTGATACATTCTCTGGTTTTTGATTTCTCTTATAACTTTTTATTCGGTTATCTGTGGTATATAAGAGACCTCTTCCTCTCAATGGCATTTTTCTTTGTTGTAAAAAGAGTACTTAAGAAGGATTCCATTTTTTATTGCTTTATAGCATTACTCAGCATATTCTCAATTTTTATATCGGGAAAAATTCCCGGATGCGCAGATTGGCCCGGCGGTGCATTCCGAGCCTTTGCATCAATGCCTCTCGGTATGCTTGCAGGTGCACTCCCCCGTTTACCTGAAAAAATAAAAGACAAACCGTGCAAGAGACTTTCAATTTTAATAAATACACTGTGCCTTCTCATTGTAGGCGCTGTATGTCTTTACATTATTTCATTGCCTGAAAAATCACTTAATCAGATTTATGTTCTCGTAATAATCGGCTATCCTGCATTGATATATTTTGCAAATCAGATCCCCTTCAGCTTCGGATTTTTCAACTGGCTCGGTACCTTAAGCTTTCCGATATACTCCTTCCAGTGTATACTCAGAGTTATAGAACAGTTTAATGTCAGCGACGAGGGACATCTGTTCTACATCATCGTTGCCTTGGTTCTCTTCTATTCCTTCGTATCAACAATGTTAAAGCATTTACGTAAAAAATACACCCGGTAATTTAGGGTGTATTTTCTTTATTTGCGGGAATAATATTCCCGAGGTGAAGACTTGATGTTTATTTTTAACAAGCAGAAATATAAAAAAATCGTTGCATTTATTACCGCTCTGACTCTATTTTGCATCTGCCTTTCGGTAGTTGGATACAGTGATTCTGTCAGTACTCTTTCCAAGCTTGGCTCAAGAGGCAACGAGGTAAGACAAATTCAGACAAAGCTCAAGGAGCTCGGATATTACAGAGGCTCGGTAGACGGAATTTACGGGATTGCAACACAGAAAGCTGTACGCGCTTTTCAGAAGAACTGCGGAATTACAGCCGACGGAATTGTAGGCCCCAAAACATTGAAATATCTCGGTCTCGGTTCGCAGTCCGGTTCGGCGGGTAAATATTCGAGCAGTGATGTAAATCTTCTTGCAAAGCTGATTGCCGCAGAGGCCCGTGGAGAATCGTACCGTGGTCAGGTGGCAGTGGGGGCGGTTGTACTTAACAGAGTCGAGCACGCTTCATTTCCCGATACCATTGCAGGCGTTATATATCAGCGCGGTGCATTTTCCTGCGTAAATGACAGCAACTGGTATGTATCACCCGACTCAAATTCTGTCAAAGCAGCAAGAGACTGTATAAACGGATGGGACCCGAGCGGAGGCGCTATATACTACTATAATCCCTCTAAAACATCAAACAGTTTTATGTTTTCAAGACCCGTTATAACAACAATAGGAAATCACGTTTTCTGCAAATAAAAACGGAGCTGTATTCTGTACAGCTCCGCTGATTTTTTGTTTTATCCCTTAAGGTCACTGAGCATATCATTGACGCAAAGGTCAATCTGTGCCTGAGAGGGATTTATACTGAGTTCGTCAGTTCTTGTTTTATATGTTTCAGCAAGGGCACCTTCGCATTTTGAGTAAACATAATAAAATGCTGAGGTGTAAAGTCCGAGTGTTGTGGAAAGCTTTTTCTTTCCCCATACAGCAGTACCGTCGCTACCCATACCTGTAAAGACTATACTGCCTTCCTTGAGTTCCCAATCCCACACAGCCATCGGATAAACAGTGTATGTAACCGAATCAAGCGTAAAGGTATAAGCGTCTCCGCTCTTTTTGATAGCTCCGCTGAAATTTATAGCATTTGAATTATTGATATCATTCTGAGAAATAGTCGCATATTCAAGAAGCGATGCAATCTGCGACTCAGTTCTTGAAACTGCCTTTGCATCTTCGGAGTCAGCTGAATTTCTGAAGAAAATCATATCCCAGTTACCGTAGAGATCATCAAGCTTTATCTTGACATCTTTTTTTGCCTTGCCTGCATATACCTCAGGCAAAGTCATGGGCCATCCGTCCTCACTCCAGAGAAGCTCCCTGACCTCGAGTGACGGCTCAGAAGCAAGCATAAGCGAATTTTCCTCTGCCTTCTTGCTTGAGGTTGTTATCTCAGCTCCCACCTTAAAATAAAGCTGAGACTGTGAAGCAATAAACCATCTGCCGCCATCGGTTTTAATAAGATTCGGTGAACCGATGCTGGCTCTGCCTACATCAGTATAAGAAACTCTTCCCTTACTGCTGTTGACAAAGTTATATCCGCCCATAAGCATATAGCCCTTGCCATACATACTGCTCTTTGAATATGAAGACATCTGCTGTCCCGAAAAATCTGTATAAGGACCTTCAACATTATCGGAGCGTGCAACAACTACATTATAATTTGTATCAGCATAGCCATAAGTAACAAAAAGATAATAGCTGTCCGTATCCTTGTTGTAAACAAGCTCCGCACCGCTTACAAGGCTACCGTCCCTCTCATCAAGTGCAGGTACCCTTCCCGGGTCAGCTATAAGCATACCGGATTTATATGTTTTGTTTCCGTGCTTTGTGGAAACAGATTCGCCCTCACTGTTTACGCCGCCGAGACTCTTAAGAAGGCCAGTAGATGTGCTGAGCTCAAGAAGAAATATCTCTCCGCCAAGGGAATCGTTACCGTAAAACCCGCCGTATGCCATATACATTTTTTCTCCGTCATACATAACAGAGGGATGAATTGCATTTGCCTTGTCATATTCGGCAGGGATCTTTACTGTAGATTTATTTCCATCGGTATCAACAACCGTTCTGCTTCCTCCGTTTGTACCGCAGGTACTGATAACAAGACCGACATCTGTCCACTCCTTATTATCAACAGCAGCCTTAAGGTTATCAGTCTTTACACAGAAAATGGCCGATTCGTTGGCGTTCTGCTCCTTAACTATGGAGAAATATAAATAATACGTAGAGCCGACCTTCACAATCTCAGGTGCACTCGGGGCTCTGTTCTGATATTTATCAGATGTAAGCTCATCGCCTGTGTAGCCGTGTTCGTTTGCCCAGCTGCTGACAGAATCGAACTGACTGAAGCTCATTATTGTGTTGCTTACAGCATTCTCAGGATGCTTGAAGTAAGTTGTTCTGTCCGTCCAGTTAACAAGGTCTTTGGATTTAATTACAACGTTATTTGAGCCGAAGCAATAATAGTATTCGCTTTCCGAATCATAGATAACAGTAGGATCTTTTACATTATAAGATGAATAAGAACCGAGATAAGGGTTACTTGCGTACTTTTCAATATCAGGTGTAGCGACATTCAGCTTTTTATTAACAACATCCTCCTCGGGGCGCTCCCCTTCCTCAAATGTTGCAACAACAGTAAGCTTCTGTGAAACCGTTGCAGTATACTGAAGCATTCTTACCTGATCGGTAACATCCACACCGTTTACCGTAAGCTTTTTAAGATTATAATAAACGCTGTCATTTCTTTCGGGGTTGATATTGATAAGCAGTTGTGAATCCTTCGGACACATAAGCTTGAATTTGTTGTCCTCCCCTTGTGAGACAGGCATATTGACACTCAGCGTACCGTGATCATAGCTCTCGATAAAAACAGGGTACTCACTGATGTGAATATATTCCATATACATACCAAAAACTATTCCGCACAGAACAAGAGTTATAGTCAGGAAAAGTAAAAACTTTTTCATTTATTATTCCTCGCTTTCATCATTCAACCGTAAGAGCTGAAATTACACCTGAGTATATCTCAGTTGCGTTATTGTAAAAATTCCTCTTTGCAATCTCTATCTGACTCTCATCGGCAACATATACCGTAATTTTAAGAAGCTCGGTTTCCATATCTCTTACGGTAAATGTAATATGAAAACCGTGTTCAAGAGGAGAAACTTCAACAATGCTTTCCTTTTCAATTCTTTCTCTCTGAAGAATTTTAAGTGCGCTTCTGATGGATTTCTCTTTAACAGAACGAGGTAAATCCCTTTCAAGCAGATTAACATCAAGCTCTGCTCTTCCCGTGAGCGTTATTTCCTCATCGCCGTCATTGAGTGCAGATACAAGCTGACCTGCAGTTACAAGCTCACTGATTGCAGTGTTGACCTCAAAATAATTTGCTATTCTGTATTCCTGTAAAATTTCGTTTATCTGTCCTCTTGTCAAGGATCTCTTGAGAGTCTTGAGAAGATAGCATATAAGAAGCTTGATTTCTGTTCTTTCTCTGAGTCCGCCGGGAGCAACTCCCTGGCTGAAGGTATTGTTTTCCATAATTTCTTACGGGTCATAGCCCTGACCTTTCCTGCTCACATACTTTTCCGTTGAGCATAACTATACGGATATAATTTTACCACAAGAAGAAAAAAAGTAAAGAGATTTAAGTGAAATTTATCAAATTATTAATGCTGATTGACATTATATCTTATTTATTATAAAATTATATACGATAAAGGAGTAATGCTTATGAACAAAAAATATTCTACTTTGCTTTTCGATGCAGATAATACATTGCTTGATTTTTCAAAATCAGAACGCCTTTCCCTTATAAAAACAATGAACGATTACGGCGTACCTGTCAACGAAACAAATATCAGAACATATGTGGATATAAACAACTCACTCTGGAAGCGTCTCGAGAAAAAAGAGATCACCAAACCCGAGCTGAAGAAAATCCGTTACCGCCTATTCTTTGAAGCAATCAATTTTCCATTTGACGGTGATCCGTTCGAGGTCAATGAACACTATCTCGCCCTGCTGAGTCAATGCGGTTACACTATGGACGGAGCCGCAGAGCTTACAGAAAAGCTTTCCCTTGCAGGATATGAGTTATACATAGTAACAAACGGTGTGGCGAAAACTCAGGCTCAAAGACTTGAGAAAAGCGGTCTGCTCCCCTATATCAGAGATGTGTTTGTATCAGAGACTGTAGGCTTTCCGAAGCCGGATAAGAGATTTTTTGACTATGTACTTGAAAACATTCCCGAAAAAGATAAAAGCAAGATTATTGTAATCGGCGACTCTCTTTCGTCGGATATATGCGGTGCAGTCAATTCAGGGCTTGACAGCATCTGGTTAAATATGAAAAATGAATTACCGCCTGCGGCATTCTCCCCCACCGCAACAGCAACCGATCTTAAAGAGCTTGAAAATTATTTCTTTTAACCCGATTTTAATCTTTGACTGCTAAAATATGTCCCAGGAGGTGTTACTATGCGTATATTAATTGCAGAAGACGAAAAAAGCCTTAACAGAATACTTGTAAAGCAATTCACAAAATCAGGCTACAGTGTTGACAGCTGCTTTAACGGTGAAAGTGTTTTTGACTATATAGCCAATGCCGTGTACGACGTGATTATTCTTGATATTATGATGCCGAAAAAGGACGGTCTTCAGGTACTCAGAGAGCTTCGCGGCAAGGGAGACTCCACTCCCGTGATTTTTCTGACGGCAAAATCTGAAATTGAGGACCGTGTTGTCGGTCTTGATATGGGTGCAAATGACTATGTTGTAAAGCCTTTTTCTTTTGATGAGCTTGCAGCAAGAGTACGTATGGTTACACGAAAGGCTACAGGAAGTAATACAAACACCTACACAGTTGCAGACCTTACCGTTGATATAAAATCACGTGAGGTAATAAGAGCCGGCATAAAAATCGAGCTTTCTGCAAGAGAATACGCCATACTTGAAACTCTCATCAGAAATGCCGGCACCGTGATGACAAGAGAAAAAATCGAATCAAGTGTATGGAATTACGATTACATCGGCGGCACAAATGTTATTGATGTATACATACGATACCTGAGAAAGAAAATTGACGACGGTCACGAGCTCAAGCTTATACGAACTGTAAGAGGAGCAGGCTACGTGCTGAAAGGAGACTAAAATGAAGGGACAGTCATTGAGATTCCGTATAAATCTTTGGTACACTATCCTGATGTGCGTTGTCTCTACCGCACTGATTGCATGTATCGTTGTCACAGCGAGAACAACTGAAAGAGCAAACGCTCAACAAAATCTTATCAGAAGTGTTGAACGAAACATAGATGAAATTGAGGTTGAAAACGGTATTCTCGATATAGAATCGGACTTCGCATACAAAAGCGGTGAGGTTTTTGCGTTGGTTTTCGACAGCAACGGACAAATCCTCGGCGGTACCTATCCTGACGGATTCACTACTGAAACACAGTTGAAAAACGGTCGTTTCACGCAGGAAGGTGACTATTATATTTACGACAGTAAAATTGAATTTCTGAAATATGAATATAAAATACACGGTATCACCGGAGAAATTATGAGTAACGAGTGCGACGGTCTTGACTCATATACTCCCTTCACAGACAGCACCGATCAGGTCGGTGTCGACTGTGTTCTGACATATGATGAAGCCTTCGGGATAGCACTTAATCACAGCGGTATAAGCAAAGATAACGCTGAGCTTATGATGGCACGTTCATATGAATATAACGATGATCCGATTTATGAAATTGAATTTTACTGTCCCGACAAAGGCTATGAGGACATATGGATAAGAGGTGTAACCCCCGCAACGAACACCGGTGGTGTGTGGAGCGTTATCGGAAAGCTTGCTATGATTCTGATACCCCTTGTTGTTATTCTTGCAGCGACGGTAGGCAGTCTTCTCTCAAAGAAGGCTCTCTCCCCCATAAGCCGTCTCAGTGATGCCGTACTTAAGACACGTTCAGGAAATGACCTTACAAAGAGAATTGAGCTTACAGACAGTGATAAAAATATCATTATGCTGACAGAAAATATAAATGCCATGTTCGAACGCTTGCAAAGCTCATTTGAATCGGAAAAGCAATTCAGCTCTGATGTATCCCATGAGCTTCGTACGCCGGTTTCGGTTATTCTCGCAGAGTGTGAATACCAGCTCGCACGTGAAGACATAGATTCTGAAGCAGCAGAAAGCTTTGAAACACTCCGAAAACAGGCTCTTTCTATAAAAAATATCATCTCTCAGCTGCTTTATTTCTCTTCGATAGAGCAAGGCAGAGAAAAGCCAGCCTTTATTACCGAAAACCTCAGCGAGCTTATTCTAGCCGTATGTGACGATATAGAACAAATTGACAATAAGGGTATTATCCTTTCAAAAAATGTTGAAGCTGATATATGTCTGCCTATTGACATCGCTATGATAACACGCCTTGCCTCCAACCTTATTTCGAATGCATTTATTTACTCAGAAAAGAACAGTGAGGTTACAGTAGGACTTAAAAAGGAAAACGGAAAAGCAATTTTCACAGTAAAAGATAACGGTATAGGTATCGCTGAAGAGCATATAAATAAGATATGGAAAAGATTCTACCGTGTGGATAAATCCCGCTCACGTGAGGATGGCTGTTCGGGTCTCGGACTTGCTATGGTCAAACAGATCGCTGAGCTTCACGGCGCAGAGGTAAGAGTTGAAAGCAAAGAAGGCAAGGGTAGCTGCTTCTTTGTTGAATTCAAATTATAATATAAAGAGGTTTCTGATTACCGGTCAGGAACCTCTTTGTTTCACTGCTTATACTATTTTTTTCGAGCCGCAATATGATATTAATATAAGTTTTTACCTTTTTAAAAAAATCTTGAAAAAAAAATAAAAAAACCTATTGACATTCCTGTAAGGCTGTGCTATATTATAGTCAAGTTAACGATAATGATAATCATTATCAATTAGGTTAACGAAGAACGGAGTGATAAAATGTCTACTCTGCGAAACTCAAAGCAGCGTGACGCAGTACTCCATGACTTAAGCGAAAGGTACGATCACCCGACCGCTGAAGAGGTTTACATCTCTGTTAAAAAGGTTATCCCCTCGGTGAGTCTGGCGACGGTATACCGCAATCTAAAACTGCTCGAGAGTGAAGGTCTGATAATAAAAATCACCACACCCGACAGCGACAGATTTGACGGTCACACCCATGAGCACTATCATTTCACCTGCAATGAATGCAAGCGGGTGCTTGATTTAGAGCTCAGCGAGGGCTTCAATGTGAACGCCCTGCCGAAGAATTTCGGCGGTACGATAACCGGCCATGAGCTTATGTTTTTCGGATTATGTGACTGTTGCAAAAAAAATTAATTATTTTGGAGGAAAAAGAAATGAAAAAGTATTATTGTCCCGTATGCGGTTATGAAAGCGACGAAAAGATTGATGTATGCCCCATCTGTAAGGCTAAAATGAAGGAAAGAGAAGAAGGCGCAGGTATGGTATGGGCTGCAGAGCACATCCTCGGCGTTGGTAAAGAAGCTAACGTTCCTGAAGAAATCATTATGGGTCTTCGTGACAACTTCAACGGCGAATGCTCAGAGGTTGGTATGTATCTCGCAATGGCTCGTGTTGCTCACAGAGAAGGCTATCCCGAAATCGGTCTTTATTGGGAAAAGGCAGCATACGAAGAAGCAGAACACGCTGCAAAGTTTGCTGAGCTTCTCGGTGAAGTTGTAACTGCAAGCACAAAGAAGAACCTCGAAATGAGAGTAGCTGCTGAAAACGGCGCAACTCAGGGTAAATTCGACCTTGCTAAGATGGCTAAGGAGCACGGTCTTGACGCTATCCACGATACTGTTCACGAAATGGCTCGTGACGAAGCAAGACACGGCAAGGCATTCGAAGGTCTTCTTAACAGATATTTCGGTTGATTATAATAAACAACGGAGAATAACATCCCCGTAAAAAAACAAATTATGGGGATACGGTAAAACGTATCCCCTGCTTTATTTCAAAGGAGTGGAGTTTATGTTTGATTATACTATCTGCAAATGCAAGCAGGTTTCATATTTCGATGTTGAAGATGCACTGAATAAATTCACTAAATTTGAGGACATTGAAAAAAACTTTGAGGAAGTTCAGAAAATAACAAGCTGCTCAACGGGTTGCGGCGGTTGTCACGATAAAATATTAGACACAATTTCCGAAATTATGAGTAAAAAACTCCCCTACTGACTATAATTATAACTAACACAAAACTTAAACGGAGGTTTTATTATGAAAAAGTATGTATGTCCCTGTTCATATGTTTACGATCCTGAACTTGGTGATCCCGATAACGGTGTAGCTCCCGGCACAGAATGGGAGAATGTACCTGAAGATTGGGTATGCCCCATCTGCGGACTCGGCAAGGATGCATTTGTGGAAGAATAAAATAAAAACAAACTATACTATACAGAAAAAGACGGCTTAGGGAGCCGTCTTTTTTGTTGTTATAGTCAATTTACTTTAATCAGTCTGCAGTATGTAACATATATATCTGCAATTTTATACAGAGAGGTTTAATGTTTTCTTTAAACAAATCAACTATTCCATCTTCAAGTTCAGCGGCACTCTGATAACTAGAGCCTACACATGCCGATATACAAGTATTATCTGACGATAAGTAAAAACCTGTTATATTCGTGCCTTCTCCTTCAGAAACGAATTCACCGTCAAAGGAACAGGTTTTTTCCGCCGGATCAAATGTTATATTCTTTTTTCCGTATTCGTAAGAAAATTCAACCGCACCACGTTCAATTACCTTTTCCTCATAACTTTCACAAAACAGACTATGGGAGAAACGTCCGCGATATTCATCTTTTAACACAAAATAGGTCGATATGTCTGAGAATGTATGTTCCCCAAACTCATTTTCATCAAATGACATACTGTTTTCAACCTCAAAATAATCCTGCCAATTATCCATAGTAATATCAATAACCTCATAATATGAAGGCTTATAAAGATCAATAGAATTATTATCAAAAGCATCCATTTCTAAACATATGTCACCGTTATCACAAAAATATAAAAAGAAACCACCCACATTTTCATCTGCGTTTAACAAATCAAAGTAGTAACATTCGTTATTGTTGTAAGTGCCATCACCTGTATATTTCCATGATAATAACTGTTCATCACAGAAAAATCCGCCGTCCTCGTTTATGGAAACTGATGTTATTTTTTCAGCATCGGAAATATAAAGGGGCTTCCACTCACCGAACATTACTGCAATTCTCTCTGCAAATTCTTCCGGCAAAGTTTCTTCAGACTCGTCGGACTCAATATCAGAAGATATATTGTCACCGAAATCATTCTCATTACGGTTCTTCTCTTCGGCTTTTTCGCTGTGCTCCACAATAAACTCGAAAGCACGATCATATTCACCATCCTCAAGGTAATTGTAAAGCTCCTTATACTTTGAGTATTTTTCATCTTTGTCTTTGTCACCGCAAGCAACAAAGGAAAATCACATAACTACAATCAATAACATTGCAATCATTTTCTTCATAATTTCTACCTCTCTATATTTGTTTTTTTGCTACCGAATCAGTATAATTTGTAGCTTATTATAGATTATATATTTATAAATTTTATTGTCAAGAGATAATATATTTTTGAATATGATTTCATCAAAACATCTTCCACTCGCTTATGTTTTATGTTATAATGTATTAAATCTTTCTGTAAGGATGTTTTATTTTGAAAAGTGTAACGATAGAAAAAAATGACAGTAATCAGCGACTCGATAAGTTTCTGACGAAAAGCTACCCCAATCTTCCCAAAGCTCTTATGTATAAGTACATACGCCTCAAGCGCATAAAGGTTAACGGCAAAAGAGCTGAAATATCAACCAGACTTAACGTCGGTGATGTAGTTGATATGTATATCAATGATGAGTTTTTTATACAAAAAGAAACAGTGTATGACTTTATGAAGGCATCAAAAAATCTTGATATTGTTTATGAAGATGAAAATATAATACTGCTCAACAAAAAAGTCGGTGTGCTATCACACCCTGACGACAAAGAGTTTATTGACACTCTTATCGGCAGAACCAAACGCTATCTTTACGAAAAAGAAGAGTGGCACCCTGACGATGAAAACTCATTCGTTCCTGCTCTTGTAAATCGTATTGACAGAAACACAAGCGGTATCGTTATCTGCGCAAAAACCGCAGAGGCACTTCGTATCCTCAACCAAAAAATGAAGGACAGAGAGCTTCATAAGCTTTATCTTTGTATAGTTCACGGAAAGCTAAAAACTCAAGGGGATACTCTTGAAGGCTATCTCATCAAAGATGAAAAGAAAAATAAGGTATTTGTTTCAAAAAAGAGTAGTGATGAAAGCAAATACATAAAGACAAAGTACCGTGTTTTAGGCTATAGAAACGGGCTCAGCCTTCTTGAGGTTGATCTGCTTACAGGTCGCACTCATCAGATAAGAGCACATATGGCTTCAATAGGCCATCCGCTTTTAGGTGACGGAAAGTACGGTACAAACGAGCTCAATAAGAAGCTCGGATACAAAAAGCAGTGCCTTTGCTCATATAAGCTTATATTTGACTTCACCACCGATGCAGGTGAGCTTGCATATCTCAACGGAAAAGAGTTCACTATAGATGACGTGTGGTTCAAAGAAGAATTTCTCAAAGATACATTATAAAAGGAGAGCATCATGTCAGACTTTGATAAAATTAAAAAGCGTAGCGAAGAGCTTCGTGAAATAATCAACTATCATAACAAAAGATACTACGATATGGACGAGCCGGAAATTGAGGATTTCGAATACGACATGCTCATTCACGAGCTTATTGATATTGAAGAAAAATATCCCGAGCTTCTCACTGCCGACTCCCCTACCCACCGTGTTGGCGGAAAGGCTGACGGTCAGTTTACTCCCGTTGAGCATACAGTACCTATGGAAAGTCTGCAGGACGCCTTCAGTTTTGAGGATGTCTACGCCTTTGATAAAAGAGTAAAATCAACTGTAGGTCAGGTGAAATATATCGTTGAACCAAAAATTGACGGACTTTCAGTTTCTCTTGAATATGAAAACGGACTTTTCAAAAGAGGCTCAACACGCGGTGACGGCAGAATCGGTGAAGATGTCAGTGCCAATCTGCGTACGATAAGGGCTATCCCTTTAAAACTCGATGCAGAACTACCCCTTCTTGAGGTAAGAGGTGAGGTTTATATGCCGCGCGAGATATTCTCTTCACTTGTAGAAGAGCAGGAACTCAAGGGAGAAAAGGTTTTTAAAAATCCCCGTAATGCAGCAGCCGGCTCGTTAAGACAAAAGGATCCTAAAATTACTGCAAAGAGAAAGCTTGATATATTCACCTTCAATATACAGCAAATTGAAGGTAAGGAGCTCAACGGACATAAAGAAAGTCTTGATTATATAAAGTCCCTCGGCTTCAATACGGTTCCGTTTTATACCGAATGTGACGATGTTGAAGATGTTATTACAGAAATAAACCGTATAGGCGAAAAGAGGGGCTCACTGCCCTTCGATATCGACGGTGCGGTTATTAAGGTTAACGATTTTTCTAAAAGAAAAGAGATGGGTTCAACCGCAAAATTTCCGAAATGGGCTCTCGCCTTCAAATATCCCCCTGAAGAAAAGGAAACAACCCTTCTTGACATCGAAATCAATGTGGGAAGAACAGGCGTACTTACACCTACAGCCGTATTTGAGCCTACGTTGCTCGCAGGTACGACGGTATCAAGAGCAACGCTTCACAATCAGGATTTCATCAATGAGAAAGGCATCTGTATAGGAGACAGAGTTATCATCAGAAAAGCAGGAGATATTATTCCTGAGGTTCTTTCGGTTGTTTCCCACGCGTACGATGCCGTACCTTATCGCATCCCCGATATATGTCCCTCCTGCGGAGGTAAGGTTACAAGAGAAGAGGGCGAAGCAGCTCTGCGATGCTGTAATCCGGATTGTCCTAATCAGCTTCTCAGAAACCTTATACATTTCTGCTCAAGAGATGCTATGGATATTGAAGGTCTGGGAACTGCAGTGCTTGAAACACTTGTAAAAGAAAATCTAATCCGTAATGCGGCAGATATATATCTTCTGAAGGTGTCCGATATTGCCAAAATCGAACGTATGGGTGAAAAAAGCGGTGAAAACCTTGTCAATGCAATAAACAAAAGCAAGGAAAATGACCTTTCAAAGCTCGTTTATGCTCTCGGCATACGTCATATAGGACAGAAGGCAGCAAAGCTTCTCAGTGACAGATTCGGTAATATAGAAAGCGTTATCAGTGCATCCGTCGAAGAAATCTCTTCAATAGACGGCTTCGGTGAAATTATGGCACAAAGCGTTGTTGAATTTTTCTCTCACAAGGAAAGCATAGATCTTATTGAAAGACTGAAAACATACGGAGTGAATACTGTCAGTAAAAAAGAGGTAAAGGGTAACATCTTTGAGGGAAAAACCTTTGTACTCACAGGCACTCTTCCTACACTTTCAAGGAAGGAAGCCTCAGATATAATTGAGCAGTTTGGCGGAAAAACCTCATCAAGTGTATCAAAAAAGACCGACTATGTTTTAGCCGGTGAGGATGCGGGAAGCAAGCTGAAAAAGGCAAATGATCTTGGAGTAACCGTTATCAGTGAGGAAGAATTCAGAAATATGATAGGATAAAAGCAGGGACTGCTACACAATAAGTGTGACAGTCCCCTTTTTTATTTAAGCAAACAAACTGCGTGAGCGGCTATACCGAGTCCCTCACCTGTAAAGCCGAGGCCTTCCTCGGTTGTCGCTTTTACACTTATGCAGTCAATATCGATGTTGGTATAAACCGATATTCTTGCCCTCATTTCGTCTATATAAGGACGAAGCTTCGGTCTTTGAGCGAGTACGGTTGCATCAATATTTTCAATTTCAAAACCCTGCTTTCTTACAAGATTACATACCTCTCTCAAAAGCACAAGGCTGTCAGCACCCTTGTACTGAGGGTCTGTATCAGGGAAATGCGCTCCGATGTCGCCGAGAGCGGCAGCACCTAGAAGTGCATCGGAAATCGCGTGGAGAAGCACATCGGCATCGGAGTGACCTAAGAGTCCTTTCTCGTATTCAATTTCAACACCGCCGATAATGAGAGGTCTGCCTTCAACAAGCTTGTGTACGTCGTAGCCGTGTCCTATTCTCATAATTCAAGCTCCTTTACTTTATTTATAAATTCTTCGTATGTTACAAAACAGTTAAGCACCTTTACCATAGACGATGAGGACATTCTTTCAGGCAATGACAAAGCCTTAAGAAGTGCTTTGCGTTTTGCTTTACTGTCAGTTCCTCCTGAAAGACCCCATTCATACAGGTCTGTATTCGTTATTTTTCTTACATCCGAATCTTCAATCTTCTTTTCCGCACCGATTCCCGCTTTTCTGAAGGCCTCAATAATTATCTGCTCATCGACACCTTCAACACCGAGCTTGCCCTCTCTTGAGGCTTCGGTTTTACGTTTTTCCTTGCCGAAAATATCGGGAATGTATACGTGTGTAATTTTATCCACAGGTACTGTCTGCTTGATAAAGTTACGGATAAGAAAGCCAGCGGAATCACTGTCAGTGAGAACAATTATACCTTTTTCCGAAGCAATACGGCGAAGAAATGCCTGCTTTTCTTTATCGTTGAATATACCGAAGCCGTCAGTTTTTATTATAAGAGCATCTATTATATTGCTGAGCTTAATTACATCGTATTTTCCTTCAACTATTATCGGTCTGTCAAGCTTTATCATACCTTTTCTCCGTTTGCTATAAGAAAGAGTCTTACCATAAGCTGCTCAAAAATAACAACCGCACTGTCACGTGAAAATTTCAGCTTTTTATCCGCCGCGTAAAGCTCGTCAAGGCATTTTCTAAGCGCTTCAATGCTCATTCCTCTTGAGTCTCTTACTGCATTCGAAAGGCGGAAGGCATTCTTTGAGTAGCCGAAATCATCGGCAAGTGCTTCAGCACTCTGAGAGCAGGCCACAGATATCCTTGCTCTGTAAATATCAACATAGGTGCTGATAATTGTTCCGAGTATATATTCCGGCTCCATTCTCTGTCTCTGAAGAGAAGCAAGTGTCTCATAGGCTTTATTGAAGTCCTTACTCAGTAACGCCTTTGTAAGAAAATAAACCTTTGCATCGTCTGTTTTTGTTGCGACCTCGTCGATATGTTTTTTTGTTATTTCTCCTTCTCTTACGAAATGGCAAAGCTTGCTGACTTCATTGAGAAGAATATTGTAATTGTCACCGCACACGGTAACAAGATAATTTGCAACTGCCTCGCTGAGAATACAATTCTGCTTTGTTGCTGACGAAACAAGTGACTTTGTCAGTTCCTTGCCTTTTCTTCGGTCTATGGTACATACCGCACCGAGCTTTCTGAAAAGCTCCGTTACTCTTTTCCCCTTTGCAGACTGTAAATCTGCGCTCTGATAGAAAATAAGCACCGTAAATTCCGGCGGATTGAGAAAATATCCGTTTAACAGCTCAAAATCCTTATCACTTATACTTTCAAGCTTTATATCGTCAACAAGCACACAACGTCTGTCATTCATCATCGGCATAAGCTCGCAGGCATCGAGAATTTTGCCTATATCACCATTTTTACTGTCAAAACGGTCAAGATTAAAGCCTGATGCATCATCGCCGATAACAGCAGAAATAAGCTTATCACAGTAAAGCTTTTTAAGGTAATCCTCATCGCCTGTTATGAAATATGCGGGAAGAAGCTCCCCTTTTTTTATATGGGCATTCAGCTCTTTTTCGTTAAATTCAGCCATAGCTCTTCCCTCCTTACACTGATATTGCTTCTACTATTCAGATAAACTGTCATTGAGTGTCCCTTCTTGCCGCAGGAAACATCTCTTCCGTCCGAAAGCGACATCGTACCGTCATTTCGTATTATTATATCATAATATTCATCAACTTGCAAATAGTCCTGAGAAAAAACGCCTGCTCTTTTTCCGTTAACGTTTATTTCTGCACCGTACTCCTCCGCCTCAATACGCACAAAGCCGAAAAGCTCCACACCTTCTCCGTCAGCCAGCATATTTTCAATTTCAAAGTCATTGCAGATATATTCCATATCTTTTATATCGGATTCATTAATTGGTACCGCCGCTATAAGATCAATATTTTCGGCCTCAACAACCTCTGAAAGCATTGAAGAAAAATAGTAATCATCCGCACTGCCAAGAAGCACACCCCTGCCGTTATATATAAGTACGACAGCGCTTCCGGCATCTGTATTAATAACCTTGAGCCGGCATTCATCAGCTCTTTTATCAGCAATTACCAAAATAGAGAAAATGGTCAGAATCACAGTGAAAACCGATGCATAACCAAGCATTCTCTTACGGTTAGTATGCTTAAGAAGGAAAAGTATAGCAATAACAAAAGCAGCTACAAACCATAACAGTTTCTCCCTCATATCAGTACAAAGAGTTGAAAACGTCAGCGAAGAAAAATTCTCTGTTACAAGAAGCATATATTTGGCAAAAACATCTGATGTGAAATGAAAAATCTCCGAGACAAAGGGTACTGCATTAAAAATAAGAAAAAGTACAGAGCTTATCATAAGTATTGTGCAAACAGGAAGTATAAACAGATTTGTAAGCGGCGAAACAAGTGAAACATACCCGAAATGATGACTGCTTATCGGGTAAGTTGCAACACTAATAGTTATGCTTATAATTATACTGCTCGCAGCATAAAGTGTAGCTCTGCAAATAAGCTTATTTCTTATTCTTTTTTTCAGCTTATCTTCAAGTGCAGTACACAAGGGTACAGCAACGAGGGTTATTGCAAGAACGCATGCAAAGGAAAGCTGAAAGCTTACAGCATTTACCGCAAAGGGATTCACACATAGAATGCAAATCAGCGAAAAACCTATGGAGTTGAGCGAATCGGATTTTTCATTAATCAACGAGCCGATAAGATATAAAGAAATCATCAGTGCCGCTCTGCATACTGACGGGCTGAAATCCGCCAGATAGACGATAAATAAAACAAGCGGCAGGGATAATGCAATACTAAGCTTTCTCAGCTTTTCAAGACGTTTCCACAAACACAGAAAAGCTGAGACCAGAATCGTCAGATGAAGTCCTGAAACAGCCATAACATGCGCCGCACCTGACTTTTTGAAATTCATATATACGGGGTAAGGACAATCCGACTTATCACCCGTAAGAAGAGCTGTCAGCAGACCGGATACCTCCTGCGAAAAGTTATCGCTGAAGGTATCTCTTATTTTATTTCTCAGGAATGCGGCATAGTGTCTGAGCGGTCTTATACCCGGTTGTACAACTTCATTAAGCTCCACAGTATGAGCACCGAGGTAAATTTTTCTTGATGTGAAACTGTCGTGCACCGATTGTGAATCGGCGCCGATTCTATAAACGTTGGCGGAGAAGGTTATTTTGTCTCCGATTCGGAGCTTTTTCAGAGTAGTGGCGTCAGTGCTCGGAAAAGATAAACGGATTTTACCGCCTGCCTTTTCACCGTAAACGCTTTTGAGCGAAGCCACAACATAAATTCTGCCATTATCCCGGGACTCCTCGGCTTCACTGTAAACAACAGCCTTGATGTATCTGTCTTCACCGCAGAAGCTTTGTGCCTTATCGTGAGCGTACTGAGCGTTCAGAAGAAGTAATGCGCCGATAGCTATTCCGATACAGGCAGCAAAAACAGTGTCAGCTGTTCTGAAAAGAAGTATAAAGGAAAGTACAGTGCCAACGCCGGCTAAAACCACCGCAAAAACAGCAAGTGCTGTGCAACCGGTAAGGATAATACACAGCACTGTAATCAACATTGAAAAGCCGACAACCGCTAAAGGTCTTCTGAGACTTGCCATATTTTAATCGTGGAAAAACAGAGGAAGCTTTTCAAGGAATATGATATCACCTCGATCAGAGGCCTCACCCTCTGCAAGGATAGCTGCCTTTGCAACAACATCAGCATCAAACTGCTCAACAAGCTTCATAACTGCATTGAGAGATTCGCCCGTGCTTATAACATCATCGATAACAACAACACGCTTATTTCTGAGTTGCTCTCCCTCAAGTCCGTCAAGATAGAGAGTCTGCACTTTATCCGTTGTTATTGAACGGACATCAACGTGCACAGGCTTCTGCATATAAAGCTTCGGACCTTTGCGGCAAACAAAATAAGGCTTGCCGCTCTGCCTTGACATCTCATAGGCGAGAGGAATTGACTTTGCTTCGGGTGTCACTATGTAATCAAAATCGGGACACTTCTTTATAAGCTCAGCCGCTGATGCTACCGTTACCTCAACGTCGCCAAAGATTATAAAGCCTGCAATATCAAGCTTGTCATTTACTTTACATATAGGCAGCTCTCTTTCAAGACCTGCAATAGTCATTTTATAAGTTGCCATTTTAATTCTCCTTTATCTGTTTGTGATAATCCCTTTTAACGGAATTAAACAATTCAGTGATAAAACTGTCTGATTTTTAGCCAGCAGGCCAGCCGAACTGTCTGCCACCCATAAAATGGAAATGAATATGATGTACTGTCTGTCCGCCGTCAGCTCCGCAGTTATTCACAATACGGTAACCGTTTTCAAGACCGAGCTCCTTACCGAGTTTTGCGGCAACCTCGAAAATATGTGCAATAACAGCACTGTTATTTTCATTTATTTCATCGCATGAAGCAATATGCTCTTTAGGAATGATAAGTATATGCACGGGAGCCTGGGGCTCGAGGTCATAGAATGCAAGAACCTTGTCATCCTCGTAAGCCTTCTTTGAAGGAATCTCACCATTTGCAATTTTGCAGAAAATACAATCCATAATTATTCTACCTCATCATCAGTAAATTTTTTCTCCATATCAGCCGTTACTCTTCTGTATTCACTTTTGCTGAAATCGTCTGTTCTGTTAAGAGTCGTGTCAAGCTTATTGGAATAATCGTAATCGGGAGCATAACCTGTATTCTGAATATAGCCGTTACCGTTTTGATAATTGGGCTGCGCAGGTGTCTGCGGATAAGCATTCTGCTCAGGTCTGTACTGTGCACCGTAGGCATCAGTCTGAGGGTTGAAGTAAACAGGATTGTTGCTTCCGTCAGGTGTGGGATAACCTAAAGGCATATTCTTCTTTGCCTTTTTCTTCTTAATGAATCCGATGAGTGATGAAATACCGGCAAAGGCAACAGCAACAATGATATAAATAACCGATGAATAATCTCTGTTAAGAGCCTTACCGTCAATTGACATTGAATTAATTATTGTATCAATGCTTCCGGTATACACATTACCTTCGTCAAGGAATGTTACAGTGTATACATAGTCCTTAGTGGAAAAATAATAAATTGTTCTTTCGTATTCAATATCGCCTTCAGCAGTTGCGATAAGGAACTTTATACCTTCAAAGCCGTTTACCTTTACTGTATCATAGCTGATAAGCTCGTACTTATCAAATTTGTCTTTTGCATCCTCTTTGAGTGTGGCAAATAACTCCTTGAATTCACTGTCCTTAACCTTGACAAATGATATATCATCAGTATTTGCAATTGTTTCCACACTCACCTGGAAAAGATAATCTCTTGTGGTATAGAGAAAATCCTGCTCACCCTCAAGTGCCCATTCCTCATCCTCAACCATAAAGTCGGGAATTTCAATTGTAATTCCACGGCTTGACACAGTTTTTTTGGAATTTGCGCCTTCAGAAGGCTGCACAGCTGAATCAGTAACGTCCTCGGTGTCATCAATTTCGAAATCCGGTGCATCATCATCTGCAACAGAACCGCCCTGATTTACAGCAGGTACTATCGAAACAGAGCTCATTACTTCCTCAATGTATTTACTGTATGAGCTGTCAAAAACATAAAACTCAAGATCGTAGCAGGTTGTTTCGGTTGCGTACCAATAGAAGTCGCCTATCTCACCGCTTGCAAAATTAACTGTAACATTAACACCTTCAACACTGTCGGAAAGGTCACAAGCAACAACCTCTACACTGTTAACCGAGTAGCCTTCCTGTGTAAAGTTATCCTCTAATACGGATGCATAGTTATCAAGACTTGCATCATCCATTCCCGCAAATGCAAATCCGTCATTCGGGAAAACAGAAACGTCAAGCTCGATATTATCCCCACTGTCACAGAAAGCGTAGGTATAGCCCTGCTGCTGAGCCCACTGTGCATCGTTTACCAATGCATCGGGTACGGAAAATCTGAGTTCGCCGTTTTCATAGGTCTGAAGGGCACTTGCTGAAAAAGCACCCACAGAAATCAATGAGATTATTAAAACCAATAAAATTAAACTTCTTTTCACTTTAGTTCTCCTTTAAATGCTTAATTAAAAATTATTATTCTGATCAAAACCGCCATTGTTATTGTAATTATTCATCGGAGGATTCTGAGTAGGATACTGCTGAGGATTATAGGGCTGTGTATACTGCGGAGCGGGAATCTGAGGTGCCTTTTTCTTGTTGTTGCTGATAAAAACAATAGCGATAATTGCAACAATTACAATAAGAACAACTGCACCTATAATGATATAAAGTGTACTGTTATCCTTTTCTTCGTCCTTATCATCATCTTCCTCGTTATTCTCTGCTGTTGTTGTCTGCTCGGTTACATCAGCAGGAACAGTAGGTACTGTAGGCTGAGTTGAAGGTACGGTTGCAGGCTGTGAAGGCTGAGTTGT
Organism: Acutalibacteraceae bacterium; assembly: GCA_045603005.1. Taxonomy (GTDB): domain Bacteria; phylum Bacillota; class Clostridia; order Oscillospirales; family Acutalibacteraceae; genus UBA6857. The sequence continues at coordinate 10,946 of JAZULG010000099.1, read as the reverse complement.
CACTACGGGCTCTTCATTTATTTCAGCGTATAAAATGTCACCGTCAATATTGAGAGTGTTGAGTACCGCTCTCTTATATGAGGCAGCATCTGCATCACCGAAATCATAGAAATATATCGCGTACATTGTATCGTAGGTTGCAAACATATATATATCTACGTCAGCTGAATTTGCACCGCTTACGTAATCACCGTATATATGAACGCCTTCACAGAAACCAATATTTACCGACTCTGCCTCAGCATTCTGTAATGCATTACCTGCACCCATTACTACTTCATTTTTTGTTTTCTCAACACCTGCATCGTCAAGACCTGCCATAGCCTCATGAAGAGTATTATCAGCACAAAGTGTTGTAATTATAAAGAGCTCGCTATCACTTGTCCAACTTGCATCAAGAGGAGCCTCTGCGCCACTGTATATAAAGTCTAAAGGCACTGAAAAAGCAAACACACCGTCGGAGCTTTCATAATTGAGATCACTGTTCTGAGAAGGAGTCGAAGCTGAGCTGCTTCCTGATCCGTCGGTGATGAATACAAGACTTTCAGCCATAGCTTCAATTTCACTGTAATCGGTATCTTCACTGTAGATAATAAGGATGTTATAAAGGATACCGCCTTCAGAATATACCATACCCTCTACATCATATGCTTCAGAAGTGTCTTCAGGATTTGTTATAACACAGTAATAGAACATAGCACTTGCCGAAACACCGTTACCGTCAAATTCACTTTCATAATCGCTGACGGTACCAATGGAAGCACAAGCCTCTTTAAGTGTTTCATCCCAATCTGCGCGCTCTTCCTCTGACATATTGTAAAAATCTGTGTAATCGTTTTCTTTATATGCAATTGTGAAAAATACATCATCCGATTTAACGAACTGTACTGTTCCATCTTCTTCAATAATATCATATCCTTCAGGAACATCAATTGTGTAATACTTATGCTCGTATGCTGATGAGCTGAGAGCAAAAATGCAGACCATAGTAAGCACGGTCATAATTAATAATAACGTCTTTTTCATTATTATTCCTCCTTGTTTTATAGTTTACAATTCTATAATTGTATTTATTTTACACCACTGTATGAGAAAAATCAATAGATTGATTCTCTAAAAGGATAATCCGCCGGAGAAAACCTCCGACAGATGTATTATGCCGTAAATCAGAGCATTGCTGAAAGAATTTCCTTTGCTGTCTCTACTGCTGACGGAAGAGCCGCAATATCCTTTGCACCCGCCATAGCACTGTCAGGCTTGCCGCCGCCGTTACCGCCTGCCTTCTTTGCAATTTCTCTTGCAAGATTGCCCGCATGTGCACCGAGAGCAACCGCCTGCTTACCGCAGCAGGTACAGATATTACCCGTACCCTTTGCCTTCTGTACGCCTGCGATTACACCAACGTAATTGTCGCCCTTGCTCTTTACAAGGTCGCACATATTACGAAGCTCATCGGGAGTTGTATCCTCAAGAAAAGCAGTAACGAGCATTACTCCGCCGATTTCTGTTGCATTTGAAAGCATCGACTCGGTCTTGATGTTTGCGAGTACGCCTGAAAGCTTTTCGATTTCCTTTTCCTTAACCTTCATATCAGCCATAACTGACTGAGCCTTGGAAGCAATATCGTTTACATTTGCAACCTTGAGAGCTGCTGCTGTTTCTGCTATAAGCTCAAGCTTTGAATCAATGTACTTTATTACGTTTTTACCTGTAACACCGATGATTCTTCTTACACCTGCTGCGACTGAGGATTCAGAAACAATTCTGAAAAGGCCTAAGTTGCCGGTGTTGCTGACGTGAGTACCGCCGCAAAGCTCAGTAGAGAACTCTCCTGCCTTTACAACGCGGACAACATCACCGTACTTTTCTCCGAAGAGAGCCATTGCGCCCATAGCCTTGGCTTCATCAATAGGCATCTCCTTTGAAAGAACGGCTACTGCATCAAGAATTACACCGTTAACAAGATTTTCAACCTTCTTAAGCTCCTCTGCGGTAACGGCTGCAAAATGAGTAAAGTCAAAACGGACTTCGTTTTCATCAACAAGCTGACCTGCCTGCTCAACGTGAGTACCGAGCACCTCTCTGAGTGCAGCCTGAAGAAGGTGAGCCGCAGTATGGTTTCTCATTATTGCCTTTCTCTTACACTCATTGTATGCGGTAACAGCCTTATCACCGACCTTGATACCGTCGCCCGAGAGAATACCTCTGTGAAGAACAACACCGTCAGCATCCTTGGTTGTGCCCGTAACCTCAAAGCTGCTTTCACCGATTGTGATTACACCTGTGTCGCCTACCTGTCCGCCGCTTTCTGCGTAGAAGGAGGTTTTATCGAGGACAACAACCGCGTCACCTGCTTCAACAAAATCACATCTTTCACCGTCAGCAACAAGTGCAACTACAGTTGCCTCGGTACCGTTTTCACAGTAACCCGTAAATTCGGTTTTAACAATATCCTTGAAGGATACTCCTGAGTTTCTCCAGTCGGTATCCGCACCGTCACGCTTAACACTCTTTGCGAGCTGACGTGCTTCTTCAACAAGTTCTCTGAAACGGGCTTCATCAACAACCATATTCTTTTCTGAAGCAATTTCCTTTGTAAGATCAATGGGGAAGCCGTAGGTATCCTGAAGCTTGAAGGCATCCTCACCTGAAAGCACACCGCCTTTGCTCTTTGCCATCATTTCATTAAGAAGGCCAAGGCCTGAGTCGATTGTCTTGTAGAAGCTGTCCTCTTCCATTGAGATGACCTTTTTGATATAATCCTGCTTTTCAACGAGGTTGGGATATGCATTTGCATTTTCCTTTATAACGGTCTCGCACACTTCAGCAAGGAAGGGTCTGTCGATACCGATAAGCCTTCCGTGTCTTGCGGCACGGCGGAGAAGTCTTCTTAAAACGTAGCCTCTGCCGCTGTTTGAGGGAAGCACGCCGTCACCTACCATAAAGGTTGTGCTTCTGATATGGTCCGTTATAACACGGAGAGAGACATCCTTCTGTGCATCATCGTGATAATTGATGCCTGCGATTGAGATAATATGCTTCATTATATTCTGAACTGTATCAACCTCAAAGAGATTGTCAACATCCTGCATTACGCAAGCAAGTCTCTCAAGGCCCATACCTGTATCAATGTTAGGATGTGCAAGACGGGTATAGTTGTTGTTACCGTCATTTTCAAACTGTGTGAAAACAAGATTCCACACCTCAATAAAGCGGTCACAGTCACAGCCTACCTTGCAGTCGGGACTGCCGCATCCCTTTGAGGGTCCTCTGTCGAAATAAATCTCTGAGCAGGGGCCGCAGGGACCTGCGCCGTGCTCCCAGAAGTTATCCTCCTTACCGAAGCGCACCATATGTGAGGGATCAACTCCGACTTCCTTTGTCCAGATATCATAGGCTTCGTCATCGTCAAGATATACACTCACATAAAGAAGCTCCTCAGGAATTTCCATTACCTTTGTGAAGAACTCCCAAGCCCATGCCGTAGCCTCTCTCTTGAAGTAGTCACCGAAGGAGAAGTTGCCGAGCATTTCAAAGTAAGTACCGTGACGTGCGGTTTTACCTACATTTTCAATGTCAGGAGTACGGATACATTTCTGACAGGTTGTTACTCTCTTGCTGGGAGGTGTAACCTCACCTGTGAAATACTTTTTCATTGGTGTCATACCTGCATTGATAAGAAGGATACTCTTGTCCCCCTGAGGTACGAGTGAGAAGCTGGGAAGTCTGAGATGCTCCTTTGACTCAAAAAATGCGAGATACTTCTCTCTGATTTCATTTAAGCCCATCCATTTCATAAAAATATCATCCTTTCAGTATGATTTTCTGTAATTTAAATAAAAAAGCCCCGTCCTGATTTTCAGGACGAGGCTTAGCTCGCGGTACCACCCGAATTGTGTATATAACACCACTCTTGACCTTTAACGCAGGAATACGGTATCCCTTTCGGGTACGGCTCAAAGGGCAGCAATACTGCCTTGTTCCTTCGGACGACTTTCAGCCGCGGTACGCCCTCTCTGAAGAAAGAATCCTGACAGATTTTCCTTATCAACGCCACTAAATATTAATAACATAATGGATTTTACTATATTATCATCAAATTGTCAAGAAAAAGGCAATAAAAATGCAATTTTAGAGAAAAAAACTATTGACTTTATCGTGTTAAAGTGATATCATACTAAAACAAATCTTACGGAGGTGCAATTATTATGAATTTTTCTACCCCCTCTATTGACAGATTCTTTGAAAGTATATTAAACTTAGAGTCTGTCGAAGAATGTTATAAATATTTTGAAGATATATGTACCATAAAGGAAATACAAAATATGGCTCAACGTCTTGATACTGCTATTCTTATTTCTCAAGGCCTGAATTATCAGACAATATCAGAAAAGGCCGACGTCAGTACTGCAACTGTTGTGCGCGTGGGCAGATGTCTTAAATACGGCAGCGGCGGATACAAGACCGCAATCGAAAGACTCGGAATCAAGGAGGATTAACTATGAACCTTAACGAATCATCTTTAAGCTTTAACGAAAAGGTTATTTTCGCCCTTCGCTCACTTTACAGAGAAAGAGGCTACAGCCAGTATAAAATGAGCAAATTTGAGGAATATGATCTCTATGCACGAAACAAGGACTTCCTTATTTCTGACAGTGTTATAACCTTCACCGACACAAACGGTAAGCTTATGGCACTCAAGCCCGACGTAACCCTTTCAATAATAAAAAATCTCAAGGATATTCCTGATTGCGTACAAAAGGTTTATTACAACGAAAATGTTTACAGAATATCGAAAGGAAGTCACGCCTTCAAGGAAATAATGCAGGCAGGTCTTGAGTGCTTCGGTGATATTGATAACTACAACATTTGCGAAGTTGTTTCCCTTGCCGCAAAAAGCCTCAAAACAATTTCCGAAAATTCTGTGCTCGACATTTCGCACCTCAAGATTATCGAGAATTTACTTGACTGCTTTGACATTGACAGCCATGGTAAGAATGAGATTCTGAAATGTATCGGTGAAAAAAACGTACACGAACTAAAGCGTGTATGTGCATCTCTCGGCGTACCCGAAGAAAGTACAGATATTATAAAGATTCTTATTACAACTTCAGGCAAGCCCTCAGAGGTACTCTCCCTTCTTGAAACCTCTCTCAAAGATAAGGCTGATATTACACCTATATATCAGTTCAAGGAAATCATCGAAGGTGTTGATGAAGATATCAAGGATATGCTTCGTATTGATTTTTCTGTTGTTGACAATATGAAATACTACAACGGTATTGTTTTTAAGGGATATATTGAAGGTATTCCGTCAAGTGTTGTTTCAGGCGGTCAGTACGACAGACTTATGAACAGAATGAAGCGCAAATCCGGCGCTATAGGCTTTGCTGTATATCTTGACACCCTTGAAAGACTCGGTATAACAGCAAAGAAATATGATGTTGACACTATTCTTGTTTACAACGAAACCGACAATCCTTCAGCTGTAAGTGCAGCCGTTAAGGCTTTATCCGCAAACGGAAGCTCAGTACTTGCGTGCAAAAAAATTCCCGAGGATATAAAATACAGAGCAGCTGTAAGACTCAGTAACTGCGAGGTGAATCCTGATGAAAAAAATGCTTAATGTAGCTCTTCCAAAAGGAAGACTCGGTGAAAAAGTATATGCTATGTTTGAAAATGCAGGCTTTGAATGTCCTTCGATAAAAGAAAATAACCGTAAACTCATTTTCGAAAATGAAGAGGTCGGCGTAAGGTACTTTTGGGTCAAGCCTTCCGATGTTGCCATTTATGTAGAAAGAGGAGCCGCTGATGTCGGTGTTGCAGGTAAAGACATTCTTCTCGAATACGAGCCTGATGTATATGAACTTCTCGACCTTGACATCGGTAAATGTCGCATGGCTGTAGCTGCAAAGAAGGATTTCCGTGATGATAACCAGCACACTCTCCGAGTAGCCACAAAGTTTACTAACATAGCAAGTCAGTATTATCTTTCAAAAGGCAGAGATATTGATATCATTCATCTTAATGGCTCAATTGAAATTGCACCGATACTCGACCTTTCAGATGTTATAGTGGACATAGTTGAAACCGGTACAACGCTGAAGGAAAACAACCTTGAGGTTTTTGAAACAATCGTACCGATAAGTGCAAGACTCATCGCCAACAAGACAAGCTTCAGATTCAAATCCGAAAGTATAGAAAAGATTGTGAGCGAAATAGCCGCTCAGACGGAGGAAAAAAATGATTAAAGTTTTAAAATTTTCAGAGGTTTCTCCCGAGGATATTTTCGGGAGATCCGATATAGCGATTAATGTAGAGGATATCGTTACGGATATTATTTATAATGTAAGAAAAAGAGGCGATGAAGCTCTTTTCGAATATTGCGAAAAATTTGACAAGGCAAAGCTCAGCTCTCTTCTTGTAAGTGAAAAGGAAATTGAAGATGCCTTTTCAAGCGTAGAACCACGTTTCATTGAAATTCTTACGAAGGCAGCAAATAACATCAGAAAATTCCACGAAAAGCAGGTCCGTAACAGTTTCATTATCAATAATGAAAACGGCATTGTAATCGGTCAGAAGGTTATACCTGTTGACAGAGCCGGACTTTATGTACCGGGAGGAACCGCCGCATATCCTTCAACAGTACTTATGGATTCAATCCCTGCAAAGATTGCAGGCTGCCGTGAGGTTGTTATGGTAACTCCTCCGGGCAAGGACGGAAAGGTTAACCCCGTTATTCTTGCCGCAGCAAAAATTGCAGGTATCGACAAAATATTCAAGGTGGGCGGTGCTCAGGCCGTTGCCGCTCTCGCCTACGGTACCGAGAGTATTCCTAAGGTTGATAAAATCGTCGGCCCCGGAAACGCTTTCGTTGCAGAAGCTAAAAAGCAGGTATTCGGTCAGGTTTCAATTGATATGATTGCAGGCCCCAGCGAAATTCTCATTGTCGCTGACGGAAAATCCGATCCGTCACATCTTGCCGCTGACCTTCTTTCTCAGGCTGAGCACGATAAGATGGCAAGCGCCGTTCTTGTAACCGACTGCCCTGTTCTTGCCGAAAAGGTAAGCGAGGAACTTGAAAAGCAGATTCCTCAGCTTCTCCGCGCTGAGATAGCAAGAGCCTCAATAGACAATAACGGTAAAATCATTGTTGCAGATGACCTTCGTCAGGCTATTGAAATAGCCAACGAAATTGCTCCCGAGCATCTTGAGCTCTGTGTTGATAATCCCTTTGATTATCTCGACAGTATACGTCATGCGGGATCAATCTTTATGGGAAGAAACTGTCCCGAAGCTCTCGGAGACTACTTTGCCGGACCAAACCATACACTTCCAACAAGCGGTACGGCAAAATTCTCAAGTCCCCTTTCTGTTGATGATTTTGTTAAGAAAATACAGTACACCTATTATACACGCGAAGCACTCGCAAACGTTGCGAAGGATGTTGCCTTCTTTGCTGAAAAGGAAGGTCTCACCGCCCACGCCAAAAGCGCAGTAATCCGCACGGAGGAAAATTAAGTGAGTCGTTTTTTCAGTTCAAAATATAATAATCTTATACCATACACTCCCGGTGAGCAGCCTAAGGATACGCAATATGTAAAGCTCAATACCAACGAATCTCCGTTTCCACCCTCAAATAAGGCCGTTGAGTACGCTTCAGAAGCTGCTAAAAAGCTTCAGCTTTATTCAGACCCTGAATGTCGCGAGCTTGTAAAAACAGCCGCAGATTATTTCGGTGTAAATAAAGAAGAGATACTCTTTACAAACGGCTCAGATGAAATTCTCAACTTTGCTTTTATGGCCTTCTGCGACAGTGAGCATCCTGCAGCTTTTCCTGACATAACATACGGTTTTTATTCTGTGTTTGCAGACCTTAACGGAGTGCCTTATGAGAAAATCCCTCTTAATGATGATTTCACCGTCAATGTTGAAGATTACATAGGTATAAATAAAACTATTTTTCTTGCTAACCCCAATGCACCCACGGGTATTGCACTCAGTGTTTCGGACATCGAAAGAATCTTAGTCTCTAACCCTGACAATGTAGTTCTTATTGACGAAGCCTATGTTGATTTCGGTGCTGAAAGTGTTGTACCTCTCATACACAAGTACAGCAACCTTATAGTTACACAGACATTTTCCAAATCCCGTTCTCTTGCCGGAGGAAGACTCGGCTTCGGTATTGCCTGCAAGGAGCTTATAGCAGATATGAATACAGTCAAGTATTCGACTAACCCATACAATGTAAACAGTATGACTATGGCGGCGGGTACAGGCACTCTTCTTGATGATGAGTACATGAAGGAAAACTGCCTGAAAATCCAGGAAAACAGACAGTGGACAATCGAAAAGCTTAATGAAATAGGCTTTACCTGCACCGATTCAAAAGCAAACTTTATTTTTGCTAAGCACGAAAAAGCCGACGGAAAACAAATATATATTAAGCTTAAAGAAAAAGGTGTTCTTGTACGCCACTTTGACAGTGCAAGACTCTGCGACTATAACCGTATTACAATCGGAAGCAAACAGCAGATGCAGATTTTCATTGACACCCTAAAAGAAGTTCTGGAGGAAATATTATGAGAACATCTACAATTAACAGAAAAACAGGAGAAACAGACATCTCTCTTACCCTCAATATAGACGGAAGCGGCAAGAGTACAATCGACTCAGGCTGCGGATTTCTTGACCATATGCTTACTCTTTTTGCAAAGCACGGCAGATTCGACCTTACCGTAAAGTGTACCGGCGATACTCACGTTGATGACCATCACACCGTTGAAGATATCGGCATCTCTCTCGGTATTGCATTTAAAGAAGCTCTTGCCGACAAAAAAGGTATTGTACGCTACGGAAGTATGATTCTCCCTATGGACGAGTCACTTATTCTCTCTGCAGTTGATTTTTCAGGCAGAGGTTATCTCGGCTACAGTATGGATATTCCCACCGAAAAGGTCGGAACCTTTGACACAGAGCTTGTTGAGGAATTCTGGCTCGGTTTTATCAGAAACGCGGAGTGCACTCTTCACATAAGGCAGCTTGCAGGCACAAATTCACATCACATTATTGAAGGTGCTTTTAAGTCCGTCGGTCACAGTTTCAGAAAGGCATGTAAAATTGACAGTGAATTTTCACAGGATGTTTTATCTACGAAGGGTGTTTTATAATGGTAGCCATAGTTGATTACGGAGTGGGTAATCTTTTCTCACTCAAGAGTTCATTTGCCGCTATCGGTGCTGAAGTTACAGTTACCGATGACAGTGAAGTGTTAAGAAGTGCGGATAAAATAATTCTCCCCGGCGTAGGTGCCTTTGAGGATGCGGCAAAAAAGCTCCGCGACTCCGGTCTTGATGTTGTTATCAAAGAAATTGCCGCCGAAGGTAAGCCTCTTATGGGTATCTGTCTCGGCATGCAGCTTCTTTTCGATAAAAGCTACGAATACGGTGAGCACGAAGGTCTCGGACTGATAAAGGGCTCTGTAAAGTCTATCAGCGATGTTATTCCCGCTGATCTTAAAATACCGCATATTGGCTGGAACGGGCTTAAATTCAGGAACTCAAGCAATCCCCTTTTCAAATATATAAATGAAGGCGATTGCGTTTATTTCGTACATTCCTACTACGCCTGCGATTGCGATAAGGCTGTGATTGCAGTTTCAGAGTACGGTGCAGAGCTTACCGCTGCTGTAGCCGACAAAAATATTTTCGGCTGTCAGTTTCATCCCGAAAAAAGCGGTAAAACGGGGCTTGCCATCCTCAAGGCATTCGTTGATATGAAGGAGGAAGATATATGCTGATTTATCCTGCTATTGACTTATTTGACGGTAAAGCCGTGCGCCTTTTCAAGGGCGATTACGCTCAAATGACCGTTTATAACGAAAACCCCGTTGAGGTTGCCGAAGACTTTCTCAGAAGCGGTGCCGAAAGAATACACCTTGTTGACCTTGAGGGAGCTAAGGAAGGTACCACTCCTAACCTTGAAACAGTTTGCAAAATAAAAAAAGCTACCGGTCTTTTTTGTGAAATCGGCGGCGGTATCCGTAGTATGGATACGATTGATAAATACATAAGTGCAGGCATTGACCGTGTAATTCTCGGTACTGCCGCCGTAACTCAGGAGGGATTCGTAAAAGAAGCCGTTGAGAAGTACGGTGAAAAAATTGCAGTAGGTATCGATATAAAGGACGGTTTAGTTGCTATCAAGGGTTGGACGGAAACATCAGACCTTGATGCTTTCGACTTCTGCAAGCAGATGCAGGATATCGGCGTTAAAACTGTAATATGCACCGATATTTCTAAAGACGGAGCTATGCAGGGAACAAACCACGCTCTTTACAAAGAGCTGAGCGAAAAGTTCAGCCTTGATATCATTGCATCGGGCGGTGTATCTTCGATAGAAGATATTGAAAAGCTTTCCTCTCTCGGCATTCACGGTGCTATTATCGGAAAGGCTTACTATATCGGAAGCATAAATCTCAAGGAAGCAGTTGAGGTGGCCAAATGATTACAAAAAGAATTATCCCCTGCCTTGATGTAAGAGACGGCAGAGTTGTTAAAGGAGTTAACTTCGAAGGTCTCAGGGATGTGTCTTCACCCGTTGAGCTTGCAAAATATTACAGTGAATGCGGTGCTGATGAGCTCGTTTTTTACGATATTACAGCTTCAAGTGACGGCAGAAAGCTTTTCACTGATATTCTCTGTGAAACGGCAGCTAATGTGTTTATACCTCTCACCGTAGGCGGAGGAATCAACACCGTTGCCGATTTTGACCGAGTACTCAAGTGCGGCGCAGACAAGGTAAGTGTAAACTCGGGAGCCATAAGGAACCCAAACCTCATATATGAGGCAGCAAAGCTTTACGGTGACCAGTGCGTTGTGCTTTCTGCCGACATCAAGCGTGTTGACGGAGTTTTCCGTATTTTCGCAAAAGGTGGCAGAGAAAAC
>JAZULG010000098.1:0-6581 GCA_045603005.1 Acutalibacteraceae bacterium | reverse complement strand
CCACCCATGGGACACATAACAATGCGGTTTTTGATTTCAACATTGCCTATTTTCCAGGGAGTGAACAGAGCTTCATAGTTTTTGTCGATAGTGTTCATATTTTCTTTCCTTTCAATATGATATAATCTGAAGAGGCATCTGTAAAAAGTATACAAAACCTCTTTCACATATTCGAAAATATTATAGTATACTGCAATACAAAAGTCAACCGAATATCCTTACATTTATGTCGAAAAAATTAACCTCGCCGACAAAAAAGCGCCGTTATACGAAAGCATACGCCGACGCCCCATAAGGCAGTATTTGTTTCTCGAAGAAAATTCCATGTATTATTGCCAAAAGCCTCGCAAGACGACAGCCTTGCTGCGTTTTGTGGCTTCAATACAAGAAATTTTCATTTCTTACGAAACTGCAAAGCACTTTAAAATGCGAAATGGCTTTACAAGAAAAGGCTAAAATCACCGATAATGCTGACGCATATCGGTGATTTTTAACGCATTATTGTGAAGTTATTTCACTTTTTAAAAAATGCTGCCTCATGGGGCGTCGGCGAAAGCTACATCCTCTTTTTTGTTGCGCTTTAAATTATTCGTTGATAATCTCAATCATGTCGCCCTCGTATACCTTGCCGCCCTTGATTACCCGGGCAAAAATACCCTCACGGGGCATAACGCACTGACCGACAAGCTTTTTTATTGCACAGCCGTCGTGACACTCCTTACCTATCTGGCTGATTTCGATAACACATTCACCTACACTGAGCCTTGTCCCTACGGGGATTGTGTAAAGCTCTATACCCTCGGTGGTGATGTTTTCCGCAAACACACCGTGGCAAAGTCCGTCAGTAGGAAGCCCCTTTGCTTTATCTATGCTTTCCTTTGCAAGAAGGCTGACCTGACGGTGCCACTTACCTGCGTGAGCATCACCCTCAAAGCCGAAGTCCTCGATAAGTACGCCCGGATTGATTTTAGTCTTGGGCGTACCCTTTTTTTCGCTTATGTTAATCGATATGACCTTACCCATTATTTTATCCTCCTATAAGATTAAGTCCGTGGCTGCTGCCGTAGCCGCAGCTGAAGCTGTGCTCACGTGGTTTTGAAAGTATTATTCTCTCTATTTCCTCTCTGAGCCTTGCTTCATCCGAAAGAAATTCTCTTATATCAAAAACCTCACTGTTACCGAGGCACGGTCTGATTTTTCCGTCAGAAAGAAGCCTTATTCGGTTGCACTCACTGCAGAATCTGTTGCTGACGGGAGTGATAAAGCCTATTCTGCCCTTAAAGCCCTCCGCAGTGTAATACTTAGCAACACTTTTTTCAAATTCACTTGCGCCCTCTTTTACAAAAGGCTCAAGGTAAGGAAATTTTGCAAGGATTTCTTCACCTCTGACAACAAGACTGTCATCCTCACCGTCGGCCGAAAAAGGCATAAGCTCAATAAAGCGCACATCTATCTTACGTTTTTTTGCAATCTCTATAAGCTTTTCGGCTTCATTCTCGTTTTTTCCTTTTGTAAGCACTGCATTGAGTCTAATCGGTGAAAGACCTGCTTTTTCACACTCGTCGATACCCTCAAAAACTCTGTGAAGTCCGTCAAAGCCCGTAATTTCTCTGAACTGCTCACGATCTGTTGTATCAAGACTGATATTTACCGCGGTAACTCCCGATTCCTTAAGCTTTACTGCATAATCCTTCAGCAGAACTCCGTTTGTTGTAAGAGCAAGCTTCTTTATGCCTTCAATGCGACTTATTCTTGCGGCAATATCACAGATATCCCAACGCACAAGAGGCTCTCCTCCCGTAAGGCGCACTTTCGTTACACCGCAGAGAGCAAAGGCTCTTACGATTTTTTCAAGCTCCTCAGCCGTAAGCTCATTATTCTCTTTTTCATTCTGCGCTCCGCAATAGGTACAGTTAAGATTGCACCTTTTAGTAACGGAGACACGAAGGTAGTTTATCTCTCTGCCGTAACCGTCAATCATTTCTGAAATCGCTCTTTCCGCCTGTTTTTTCGAGAAGCTTAACCTCTCTTATTTCCATTTTTCTGTCTATCGCCTTACACATATCGTAGACCGTCAGGGCACATACCGATGCGCCCGTAAGAGCCTCCATTTCTATGCCCGTCTTGTAGCTGCATTTTCCGATGCAGTAAATATAAAGCTCGTCCTTGCCGTTATTTTCAAAGGTAATTTCAACGCTTTCAATGGGCACATTATGGCAAAGAGGGATAAGCTCCCAGGTTCTTTTTGCTGCCATTATGCCTGCGATTCTTGCTGTAGCAAGTCCGTCACCCTTTTTCAGCGAGGAAGAAAGCAGCCGTGTGAGTGTTTCAGGCTCCATTTTTATTTTTGCAAAGGCGGTGGCAGTGCGCCTTGTAACGGACTTGTCCCCAACATCGACCATTACCGCTTCACCCTTACCGTTAAGATGTGTAAAATCACTCAAAGCTGTAGCCTCCCATCTCAAGAAGTCTCTTTTTAAGCTCATCACCCTTGACGGCACCGATAAACGCCTGAATCTTTTCGGTATCATAATATCTTTCGTCAACGAGGATATCGTATTCCTCTATGCATATCTCGATAAAGTCAAGGTCATACATTTTTGCGGCGGAATATATACCGAGACCGCAATCACCGTTTCCCGCGGCAATCAGAGCCGCAACTGCAGTGTGGGTGAATTCCTCATTGCGATAACCGTCAATTTCCGCTTTTTTCATACCGTTTTTCTCTATAAGATAGTCACACAGTATTCTCGTGCCTGAGCCGAGCTGACGGTTTACATAGCGTCCCTTGGTTATATCCGCAAAGGATTTTATGCCGAGAGGATTCCCCTTCCTGACCATAAGTCCCTGCACTCTGCCTACACCCTTGACGAGTCTTACTCCTCCGTCGGGGAAGTACTTTTCCACATAGCTTTTATTGTATTCGCCCGTTGCTGTGTCGAGAAGATGTATGCATCCGAGATGGGCCTGCTTATTCTTTATTGCGGTTATGGCTCCCATGCTTCCCACATGAGACGAGCTTACACGGACATTCTTTTCCGCAAGGATATCCGCTGCTTCATCAATAAGAGGATCGTGACTTCCCGTAACCACAACTGCGTTTTCGATATCCTTAAGGCTTCTGAGCAGCCTTATCCGTATCTCTTCACCTGCCTCAAAGCCTTCACTGTTCTGAGGTACGGTAAGTATGCCGTCTGCCTTTGTAAAGCTCGTGATTACACCTGCACCTCTGTTCAGGGGTACGGCAACAAAGCCCTCCTTGGTAAGACCGAGAGTGACACGGATAAGTTCCTTATATTTAAGTGAGGATACTACCCTTTTGCCGAGCTTCGCCGTGACATATTCCGCTTCGGTGCCTCTTCTGCGATAGTAAAGAGACACTATCTCCCTGACTATTTCATCTATTACAACAATGCCCGAAACAGGATAGCCGGGTATACCCACAACAGGCACACTGCCGACACTTCCGAGAATAGCAGGCTTGCCCGGCTTTATTGCAATTCCGTGAAAATGAACCTGACCGAGCTCAGATATAATTGTGCTTGTATAGTCGTCTCTGCCTGCAGATGAGCCTGCAAGTATGAGAACTGCATCACATTCCTCAACCGCTTTTCTGACCGCCGCAGTAAGGCTTTCTTTATTGTCCCTTGTGATGGGATAAACCTTACTGTCAGCCTTCCACGTGCTGAGCATTGAAGAAAAAACAGTGGAGTTAAACTCTATTATCTCTCCCTTTTCGGGGTTGCTTTTCGGTGAAACGATTTCATCACCCGTAGGTATAATACCGAAAAGAGGCTTCTTTATAACGTCAACCTCGGTAAGCCCTCCTGCAAGGAAGGCTCCGCAGAGAGACGGTGTGATTTCCGTAAGTCTCGGTGCAATCATATCACCCATACAGATATCCTCGCCCACCTGACGCACGTTCTGCCACGGATGCACCGCAGAAAGTATGGTCACACTGCCGTCTGCATTTTCCGAAACATCCTCAACCATAATGACGCTGTCTTTATTCTCAGGCAAGGGGTCCCCCGTATCAACAACCGTATACTGACTACCGAGAAGAGTAACAGGGCTGCTTTCCGATGCTCCGTAGGTATCCGACGCTTTAACGGCTATACCGTCCATAGCACTCGCATTATAGTGAGGCGAGCATATTGCGGCGTACTGAGCCTCACAGAGAATTCTTCCGCAGCTTTCCGATGAAGCAACTCTTTCGGTGCTGTATGTAAGCCCTGCTTTTTCAAGGCTTTTTATATATTCTTTCTTTGCTTTTTCAAGCTCTGTATTATCAAGATAATTATGCTTCATTCTGTCACCTCTCAAAAAAAGTTAACCTCTGCCTCATCACCCTGCTTCAGTCCCTCCGTGTTACGGCCTACAACTATATATCCGTCGCACACCGATATTACGGAAACATATGCACTCTTTGAAAAAACAGGCGTTGCAGTACCCTTATCAACCTTTACACCTACTATCTCTTCTCTTCCGTGATTGGAGGAAATATTGGTGCTTATTCTGCAAAGCTGAGTTCTTTTTTTCGCAGACGAGCCGTATATTTTTTCAATAAGAGGTCTTACCGTCAGAAGGGCAACATAAAAGGACGCCGCAGGATTTCCGGGAAGACCGAATACTGCCTTGCCGCCGCAGGTACCGAATATGGTCGGCTTTCCCGGCTTCATTGCTATGCCGTGAAAATGAACCTGACCAAGCTCTGATATAACCTTCACCGTCATATCCTTTGTACCCGCAGAGGAGCCGCCTGAAATCAGTACGATATCGTTTTCAGCCACAGCCCTCTCAACCGCAGTGAGTATTTCACTGTAGTTATCCTTTATTATTCCGTAAAAACGAGGCACACAGCCCCATTCGCTGACGGCGGCAGACAGAATATGGCTGTTCACATCACGTATTTTACCAACGGAAAGAGGCTTTTCAGCCTCAATAAGCTCGTCACCTGTGGAAATAATACCGACCCGTAATTTTCTGCAGACCTTAACCTCGGTTATTCCGAGACCCGCAAGCACACCGATATGCAAAGAGGATATTACGGTCCCTTTTTTCAACACCGTATCACCCTGCTTTATATCATCGCCTTTTCTTGTCACATTTTCAAAGGGACTGACTGCCTTGAAGACGAGACAAAACTCCTCAAATGAAGTATCTGTATTTTCGACCATAACAACACTGTCAGCGCTTTCGGGAAGCATTCCGCCCGTAGAAATTCTGACACATTCTCCCTCACCGATAGCCATATCGGCTTCCTCACCCATAAACACCTCGCCCACTACCTGAAGCTGAGCAGGTATGCTCTCGCCGCTACCGTAGGTGTCGCTTGCTCTGAGTGCATATCCGTCAACAGTGCTTCTGTCAAAGGCCGGCAAGGCTTCGGGAGCATATACATCACTGTAAATCACTCTCGAATGAGCTTCACCCAGCCCGACTGTTTCAATTCCCGACTCATATGCGCCGTTTTTTTCTGCAATTATATTTTTTGCTTCTTCTAAAGACACAACATTCAGCATAGTAATACCTCCGGGCACTATAAACTCCACTGAGAAATAAACTTTTCAGTCCATTTATTCTTCGGATTCTTTAAAATTTCTTCAGCAACAGAGTCCTCAACTATCCGTCCATCGTTGAGCATAATTATCCTCTCGCCAAACTTCTTTGCCTGACTCGGTGAATGTGTTGTCATTATCACACCGCAGCCCGTACGCTCCCTGTAGGCAAAAATTGCCTTCTCTATCAGCTCATTTCCCTCGATATCCGCCGCACTCGACGGCTCGTCAAGCAGAAGAAAATCACAGTCATTAACGAGAACCCTTGCAAGTGCAAGTCTCTGACATTCTCCGCCTGAAAGAGTTTTTGCATTTTTCGATTTAAGAGATAGAAGCCCCAGCTCATCAAGGATTTTCTGTGCCCTATCTTTTTTGTTTTTCCTGTCCTTCATACCGTATGTTACATTTCTTACAAGAGACCTGCTGAAGGGTAAGCTTCGCTGAGGAAGATACAATACACTGCCGGACACGGAAAAGTCGGAGACTTCCGCCTTTATTACACCTGCAAGAATTTTAAGAAACGTGGATTTTCCGCTTCCGTTAGGTCCCACGATAACTACGGTTTCTCCTTTTCTGAAAGCAAGAGAAGAAATATCGACAACTGTTCTGTTACCGTATTTTTTTCTGATTTCTTTTATCTCAATCATCGTGCGTCCTCCTTGACAAGTATTCCCGCAAGAATATTCACTATAAGCGAGATAGCAAGCAGTATCATTCCGAGTGCAAGTGCAAATGTAAAATTACCCTTGTTTGTTTCAAGCATTATTGCAGTCGTCATTACTCTCGTTTTCCACTGTATGTTACCGCCGACAAGGCTGACTGCTCCGACCTCGGCAATTGACCTTCCGAAGGCATTGAGCACAACACTAAGAAGTGACTGCTTGTTTTCCCCGAGAAGCAGCCACAGACGTTTATAGCAAGACAAACCGAGCCCCTTGGCAGTTTCGTTGAGTAAGCCCGCATTTATTGAGATAACAGATTGGGTAAGATTGATAACAACCGGTATTATCAGCATACACTGTG
>JAZULG010000097.1:0-8605 GCA_045603005.1 Acutalibacteraceae bacterium | reverse complement strand
TATATGGGTCAGCCCAATCTCAGCCGAGCAATAAAGGAGCTTGAGGAGCATATAGGTATAACTATCTTCAAGCGTACCTCAAAGGGAATCACGGTTACAGATGACGGCGAGGAGTTTCTGCGCTACGCCCGACGCATTATTGCTCAGGTTGAGCAGGTCGAGGATATCTATATCAACGGTAAGCGTAAGGTGCAGCAGTTTTCTGCGAGCGTACCGAGAGCGAGCTATATAGCTGAAGCGTTTACTGAGTTTTCAAAGGGCATAAGTACCAACTCACCTGCAGAGCTTTTCTATAAGGAAACAAACTCCAACAAGACTCTTATCAATGTTCTTCATGAGGATTACAACATCGGCATAGTGAGATATAAATCCACATTTGATGAGCATTATAAGATTATGTTCAGAGATAAAAAGCTTGTTAGTGAGACTATCACAGAGTTTTCTTACGTATTGGTTACGTCTGAAAACAGTCCTCTTGCAAGAATGGACAATATAACCTCTGATGACCTTGCAGAGTTTATCGAGGTTTGTCACGCCGATCCTTACGTACCCTCAATGCCTCTTATTGACGTAAAGAAAGCGGAGCTTTCAGAGGCAGTTGACAAGCGTATATACCTTTTTGAAAGAGCAAGTCAGATGGAGGTTCTCAGCCGTGTCCCCAACACCTTTATGTGGGTATCTCCCATACCCAAAGAGACCATGAAAAAGTACGGTCTTGTTGAGGTCAAGCTTTCCGATGACGATAAGGTATACAAAGACGTACTCATTTACAAAAGCGGATATAAGCTTACGGAGCTTGACAACAGATTTATTTCCGAAGTAAAAAAGTCAAAGGAAAAATACATAAATGCATAAGAAAAACCCCGATTTGTAATAACAAATCGGGGTTTGCTGTTTTAAAACGCCCAGTTTCCTTCTGAAAATATGGGAAATTCTGCTCCGTTTTCCTTTATTCCGGTAACAGTCAGGTCCTCTGTGCCTATCATAAAATCAACGTGAATCGTTGAATCGTTTACGCCCATTGAGTGAAGCTGCTCTTTTGTATAATCCGAGTAATTCTTAACGGTATTCGTAAAGCCTTCTCCGAGTGCGAGGTGGCAGGCAGCATTTTCATCAAAAAGGGTTTCATAAAACATTATGCCGCTGTTGCGGATAGGTGAATTGTAGGGGACGAATGCGCATTCGCCAAGCTTTGCTGCACCCTCATCCATATTTATCATTTCGTTGAGAAGCGCTTCGTTTTTCTCAGCCTTTGCCTCAACCGCTTTACCGTCCTTGAAGGTAATCGAGAAATTATCGATTATTTCACCTCTGTAAGAAAGCGGCATTGATGAAAAAACAATTCCTTCGGCTGAGCCTGCAAGGGGAGTTGTGAATATTTCCTCTGAAGGAATGTTAGGATTGAAATATTCTCCCGAAAGGGTGTATTCACCTCCGCCGAGGAAGCTACCCTCCTTCATAAGACCAACGGTAAGATCGGTACCGTTTGAAGCTTTATAGCGGATTGCCTTTAATCCGGCACTGTTGAGTATTTCGCAACGGCGCTTGAAGCTTTCATTGTGCTTATTCCACTCTTCAATCGGATCGAGAAGAGCACCGTCCTTATCAATAACTCTTGAGGTGTAAAGAATTGCTTCCCAGAGCTTTTCGATTGCAGCGGTTGCTCTGAGAGAAGGGAAAACTGTCCTTGCCCACTCTTTACCCGGTACAGCAGCAATACACCACTTGTATTTGTTGTCCATTTCGTCTCTGTAGGGCTTGATAATTTTGTAGCGTGACTGTATTGCTTTTGAATATTTGCTCTGATTTATACCCTTCAGACCGTTGGGGTCCTCTGAAAGAATGTAAATCATAACTGGGTTTTTAGTAAGTCTGTATTTCAGCATAGCCTCCTCATAGCTTTCGACAGAGCCGAGGACAGAAGGCTTCATATGCCTGATACCAAGCTTCTGCACGGGCTGATGGCTCCATTCAACGATAACTCTTTCTGCACCTGCTTTGTAGCATTCATCACAAAGCATAGTAATGAAGTCAGGCTGGTCAAGAGCTGCGCGTATAATAACAGTATCCTTTTTTACGATACCTCCGCCTGTACGTGCGATGAGCTTTGCATAGCTTCTTAAAATTGTCTTTTTCATTGTGTACTCCTTAAAGGTTATATTCTTTCCTTATAAGCTCAGTCATAATATGAGTGTTGAGCCTTGCCGCATCCTCAGGATAGGCCTCATCGGTAAAATCGTCACGGTAGGTCTTGGCATATACTTTATATATATCTTCGTTTGTAAGACCGTTTTTTATACATTCGGCAACAAGCTTTATTGCGTTTTCTGTGGCGGATTTCATATTATCGATGAAAAACCTTGTCTGCTCCTCGTTGAGAAGCCCCACGTGAGGGGCAAGTATGTTTCTGATTTTTAGCTTTGAAACACGGTCTATAGAGCCCAGCGCGCAATCACAGCCGACGAGGACAGAGGGGGTTATGCTGCTTTTGCCGTTATAAACTCCGAGGGTTTCGCAGGATAATAAAAGTCCGAGATCTTCACAGTAATAGCCAACACTGCAGCGAGTGTGTCCGGGAAGATTCAGCACACGGAAGGCAGTGTCTCCGAGAGTTATTAAATCCGAATCCTTTACCGGAATATCAACCTTCAGCTTGTCAGCATCGGCAGTGCCTTTTGCCATACCGTACTTTTCTGCCGCTTTACCGTCGAGGTCCGTCATCAGTGCTTTTGGACCGGGTCGCTTGAAGATTTCAGCCGCATAGCTCCCTGCGACAACCTTTGCTTGCGGATATTTTTCGCAGATGGATACACTTGCAAGAGCGTGGTCATAATGTGAATGTGTCAGAAGAATATAGTCAAGCTTTCTGTTTTTGAGTATTTTCTCAATGTTTTCTGCAATATGCTTACCGGTAAATCCGAAGCCGGTATCGTAAAGGATTGTGGTTTTACCGTTATCCAAAAGGAAGGCAGAGTCACCCGGTACTACTCTTACATCATAAATTTTAAATCTGCTCATTGTTATTCGCTTTCTTTGCTGTTGCCGAAATATTCGGGAAGATAGGGAAGTACAAAATCAAAGGTATCATTAAGGCAAGTCTTTGCCTTTTTAAACATTGTTACGATTGTCCATGCGTGGTTACCTATTATGCCGTCGCCCTTGAACATTCTGTAGGGTACACCAAGCTTCTTGAGCTTTTCTTCAAGGTCAAAGGCTTCATAGCGAAGGAAGTCGTGAGTACACCAGGTGAAATAAACGGGAGGAAATTTCTCGGTAAATACGGGAGACAGAAGCTTGCCCTCATCGGTTTTTGTATAGTCACGAAGCTTTTTCAGAGGCATTCCGATAAATGTTGAGGTCATCATTTTAATATCGGGGAATTTTGACTGCTTCTTGTCGGGAGAAATCATACTTTCAACATCGTAGCAGCCGCAGTGTGAAACAACAGCCTTGATTCTGATTTTTTCTATGTTCTTGAACTCTATGCCGAGCTTTTTGAGAAGCTCGGGATTCTCAAGACAGGAGGTAATGTAGGTAATGAAATATCCGCCTGCACTTTCACCTGCGATAACGGTATTCATCGGGTCAATTTTGTATTCGTCAGCTCTATCGATGATATAATCGAGAGCGGAGAAAAGCTCCTTCAGCTGAGTGGGGAAAACAGCCTGCGGCGCATAGGTATAGTTGACCGAGGATGCAAAAAAGCCTTTTTTAGCCCAGTTGAATATATATGGATTACGCATTGTCATAAGACCTGAAATCCATCCGCCACCGTGGATATAGATAAGCAGAGGCTTTTTCTCACTTTTCCTATCCTTAAGGCAATAGTTAAACATATAATTGTTCTTTTCTTTGCCGTAGCGAACGTTTTTAATAAGCTCAACGTTTTTCGGTACGGGTCTGTAGGTCAGAGCAAGGGCGAGAAGCTCGGTTGAGTTATAGAAAATCTGTCCTGCGAGACCTCTGAGATACATTTTTTTATCCATATTTACCACCTCTGATGTTATTTATCGTCCTTACCATATAAAGGGTATCAGACGGTATTTTACTTTTTGTTTGTACTCACGGTATCCGTGAAGCTCTTTTTCGAGAAGCTCTTCTTCTCCCTTTATTCTTTTGGCAATTATGAGCGGATATGCGAGAAATATCACAAAAGAATGTACCGAACCGAGTATAAGCGGAATTGAAAGGAAAAGCAACAGTGTCGCACTGTACATCGGGTGCCGCACAATGCCGTAAAGACCTGTATCGATGACCTTCTGATTTTCCTGTACCTCTATTGTACGGCTGAGATATGTGTTTTCACGCATAACCTCTGCATAAAGTATGTAGGAAAAGAGGAATACAGCCGATGCTACAATGGCTGCCCATTCAGGAAGAAGATACCATCTGAAGCGGTATCCGAGACCTGCCACGATGAAGCCCGCAAGGAACATCAGTCCGCTTAATCTGACCACAAGGCTCTGGTCCTTCTGCTTTTCTTTTGCGTTAAGACGTTTTTTCAGCAGCTCGGGATTTTTAAACATCATAAGGATTCCCACAATAAAAATCGGAACGAATAAAACACCCATAAAGAGCCAGCCGTATGTGTATGAAAGTGAGCCTGCGGGAAGAAATATCAGCAGAGCAACCATAAGTATGCCTGATATAAATTTAATCAACGCCTGAATAAAAAGCTTAAGGCTCATACATATCCCTCCGGATGTATTGTTTTAACAATTATATCACAAGGATTGCCCGTGTGCAAGGTGTATGGTACCTTCAAATAAGAAAAACCGGATTGTATTATTTACAACCCGGATAAAGCCTTTAATCAATGTCTGAATGTATTTTTTCCTTTTTTTCGTTACGTTTTTTTATTTTAGCTTTAATTTCTTTTATTTGTGCGTGTTCCTTTTTGCACCATAACCTGTCGGTTATAATCAGCAGAAAAAGTCCTGAGGCAACGGTTACGATTGCATAAACCCTCAGATCTTTCTGATTATCGTACCATGCTTTTTCCGATTCGCTCAGGTCGAGGTAAACATTATTTTCATCAGATATAGCCTCAATGTGATTATTTATAAGACCGCCTTTAACGACTGAATATACTATCGTGTATTTTTTACCCTGAACGAGTTCTTTGCTGAGCTGCTCGGGCGAATTTTCTCTTGGGGGTAAGATATATTTTTCTGAGTCTGCAGTGTTTAATATGAGCGATTTTCCGCTGTTGCCCTTAATGGTGAAAAAAACTGATGTTTCATATTCAGTATGAGAAAATACAATCTCATCCTTTTTCCATTCTTCGGGAGGAGAAGAAATATTCATACAAAACAGCCAGAGTAATGTAAACAGCGCTGTAAGGAGGAGGGTAGGGGAGCATTTCAGCAAAATACCGCTACGGATCTCTTTAAGCTCAGAATTTTTGTTTTTGATATATCCGTCCATACATAAATCCTTTCAGATGTCGGTGCGAGTAAAGGTACGCAGAAATTAAATCATAAGCTCATTTTTAATACACTCTGCAATGGGCAGGAAAACAGTGGAAGCATCGTGTTCGTCAAAGGCGTCATTGAATACGGAAGCAATTACATCTGCAATTTCCTGAGCGGAATTATCAGGTTGAATCCTTCTGCAGATTTTCTTAGACTCGGTGTCAAATTCGTCGGACGGAGCTCCTCCTGCTAATAAAGAGTAATAATCCATTTGATCAATGAACCTCTTTATAATAAGAAATTTTTCTTTCTCAGACATTATTTCACCTCAAATTATTGTTTGTTTAAAATCCGCATCATTTTATCATAAACAGTAAGCACTCTTACACTTATTTTAGTTTATCATATCATACTTTAATGTAACAATCAAGGTTAAGCTTTGTATATCATCCGCAAC
Organism: Acutalibacteraceae bacterium; assembly: GCA_045603005.1. Lineage (GTDB taxonomy): Bacteria > Bacillota > Clostridia > Oscillospirales > Acutalibacteraceae > UBA6857. Next base: position 2,734 of record JAZULG010000097.1, on the reverse strand, counting down.
CTGTTGCGGTATATCATCAACACGAGGTGTTGTATCTCATCAAGCCGCAGGAGGGTTTATGCACGGCTATGCCGTGATGATATACCATCGCAAAGCGATGGATGATATACAGCCCCGTTGGGGCTGATGATATACCAAGCCTGCGGCTTGGATAAAAAAATAAGTAACTTTTGGTAGACAAAAGTTACTTCTTTTTGGTGCCGGTGGGGGGGGTCGAACCCGCACGGTATCGCTACCAACGGAGTTTGAGTCCGCCTCGTCTGCCAATTCCAACACACCGGCTTGTTAAAGTGCTTAGTTATTATATATTATTGAATTTTAATTGTCAATAGAAAAAACAAAAACCGCAGACCGATAAGTCTGCGGAATTATGTTTACGAAATTATTCAGCGTCAAGACCCATTACTTTTGCAACGTATGCAAAAAGCTTGTTAAGAAGGTCTGCAAACCACTGTGCCTTTTCGTCAGCTGACATTTCAGCAAGATCGCCATTGATAAGGCTGTTGATGAAATCTACCATTTTATTTTACCTCCTGTTTCAGAATGGTTGAAGAATTGAAATCACAAATTAGCCAAGGATTTCGTCAAATTCTTCGGGAAGGTATGCATTCATAAGCTTTGTAAGGAAAGCTAAAATTGCATTGATGATGGGAGTGATGTTCATTTCATAATCTTCGCCATCCCAAGTAACCTTTACGTTTACATCTTTTTCGAGTACCATGGAAGTGACCTCCTTTTATAAAAGATTTTGCAGAATATTCTGCTTTCGGTAAGATTATAAACGAATTACATTTGAATGTCAATAGATAATTAACAAAAATTTCAAAAAGGACATTTAATTAATATATTTTAAGAAATATGGTCACTGTTTAGAAATAAACAGTTTATTTCAAGTTAATTATTATTGACAAATACGCATACTTTTGTTAATATATGTTTGAATAGAAAAATGAATTCTATTAAATTTATTACTCAGGAGAGATTTAAGATGCTTAAGAATTCAAAGAAAGTTATTGCAGTTATTCTCACTGTCGTTTCGCTTTTTGCAATGTGTTCAGTCGGCTTCAGTGCTGTTGCAGCTGATGATGATGCAGAATATCCTCTTATTTACCTTACAGGATACGGCGCTCAGATTTTCAGCGAAAACGGCAATCACAAATCAGAGATGCTTTATCCCACAGGTGTTGATGCAGCCGCAGAGGTAAAGGAGAGTATTGCCCCTATCCTTATGGAACTTGCTATGAGCTCGGCAACTGGCGATTACAGCGCATATTGTGACGCAATTTATGATTCCTTTGCCCCCATTTATGATGACCTCAGACTCAATCCCGACGGTACCGTTAAGGATAATTCCGGCACATGGGCAAAGAGCTACGCTACAATGTATACCGATTATAAGTACGGTATGGTACGCTTCAGCTATGACTGGCGTCTTTCACCGATTACACTTGCCGCAGAGCTTGATGAATTTATTGACGGTGTTTGTGATTATTACAAAACAGATAAGGTTAATCTTTTAGGCCGTTGCTACGGTGCTAACATCATTTCATCCTATCTTGAGCTTTACGGCGACAAAGCCGCAGCGAAGGTAAATAAGGTAGTTCTCTACATACCCTCAACAATGGGTATCGGTCTTGTAGGTGCTATTTTCTCAGGCGATATTGATATCAACGCAACAACAATTGACGTTTACGCAAAAGAAATCATCAAATATACAAACGTAATGGAAGACGGTCTTGTTAAGGACTTCCTTCTTGTTATGCTTTCAGTGCTTGAGCAGGCAAAGATTATGAATTTCGGTGTAGAGCAGATTGAAGACCTTCTTGAGAATATAAAGGATGACCTTATTCCCAGACTTGTAAGAGCATCCTACGGCTCATTCCCTTCATTCTGGTCAATGGTACCCGATGAGTATCTTGATAAGGCAGTAGATTTTATCTACAATACAGACGAGCTTAAGGCAGAATATGAAGGTACAATCGAGCTTATTACCGAGTATAATGAGCTTGTTCAGGATAATCTTCTTGAAAAGATGGCTGCATACGATAACGTATATGTTGTTTCAAAGTATAATCTTCCCTCCGCTCCCTTATTAGGCAAAACTAATCCCACAAGCGACGGTGTTGCCGAGACATACTATACATCAGTCGGTGCAACAAGTGCAGATTACGGCTCAAGACTTTCAGCTGAATACATCGGTGCAATGGATGAGGCAGATCTCAGATTCCTTTCTCCCGATGAGAAGATTGATGCTTCAACATGTGCTCTTCCCGAGAAGACATGGTTTATCAAGAATAATTATCATGACCATTTCTCCGAATCGGTTGATGCTCTTATCAATACAATTTTCACCACAGAAGATATAACTGTATTCACGGATGCAGCATATCCTCAGTTCCTCGATTACGATTCAGAGGAAGAAGCTCTTGTTGCTGTTGAAGGTACAGATGAGGACCTTCCCGTTTCAGGCTCAAGAGATGACAAGTTTGCTATGCTCTTTGCATTTATCAAGTTTGCTGTTCAGCTTCTTGTCAAGCTTGTAGAATATGTAAGAACACTTGCATAAGCATATTAATAAAAAAAGATTTTCTAACCCCTTGCAATTTTCAGACCGATGTGTTATACTACATCGGACTTAAATCAGGGAGGACAGAGATATGTGCAAAAAGGCTTTAAAAACAGATTGCATCTTTATCGGTTGTCCCATTGATTTTTGTGTTTGTGATTTTATCTT
>JAZULG010000096.1:0-1671 GCA_045603005.1 Acutalibacteraceae bacterium | reverse complement strand
TTTGTATACGGAGTTTGGCTTTTGTGGAAATTTTTTTACTCATATCCCCAAAAAACTCTTAAGTGAAAGGCAATAATAGTGTCACAAAAGGAAAAACGCCTCCTGCACGGTCATACAGATACCGTACAGAAAGGCGTATCTATCAAAGCAGAAATGCAAAATAAGAGAAAACAACCGCACCGATGAAGGTAACGCAGTATCTTTCAAGATATGCACCTATGAAAAGCAAACCAAAAACCGGAGCAAGTATAATCCTGAAGGCGAGGTGGCTTTCCTTATATATGCGCTCCCTCATATTGAGCACGTCTTCTATGCTCGGGAAGCAGTTTGATATAAAAGAAATTACAAACCAGACGGAAAGACCGGTGAAAACAGTACCCAAAAGGGAGGTCGGTCTGAAAAAGTAGGGGAAAACCGAAAAAGCAACTGCACCGGCTGCTGCAGAAAGAAAGGGAATGATACCGATTGCTACGGAAGAAATACGGCTTTCGATTATTTCATGCTCAATATGTCCGCACATCTCGTCATCCTTCACGTATCTCGCATCCTCAACGGCAATTTTTCCGAAGCGGCAGATTATCTGCTCCCACATACATCTTATAAATACTGCAGGGAAGGTGAGATATCTTGTGAAAATATAAATAAAGCTCATGCGATGTCTCCTCCTTTGTCTGCGATAACCTGAGCGAGAGTCATTTCGCCGCTTCTGTATTTTTCTACAAGGTCACTCATTTCATAACCGAGATATTCAATCTCCTTCTTTGCCCATTCATATGCCTCTGTGTTGCCCGTATAGAGAGCAGTAAGTGCATAAAGATTGAAAATATTCCTTATTCCCGAGTTACCCTTATAGTACTCTCCGTAATAATTTATAGTGTCGTAAAGCTCCTGCATCATCTTAAAGGAGCTTTCGCCCGCATCGCCCTTTACCATATAGGTAATTGCGAGATAATAGAGATAATCACAGTTGTAATAACCGTAATTTGCAAGCTCTCCGCTAAGCTCCGCCATCCTTTTGCAAAGCTCATACATTTTTTCCGTATCGGGGGTATCGAGGAAACGGTAATAGTTGAAGCAGGCGGCATAAATGCTCATATCCTGAGAGTTGATTTTCATCATTCTTTCGTAGCAATCGTCAACAACCGCCTTATCTCCGAGAAGGGCAGCATAATGACACAAAAGGGGAATATGTACACTTTCCTCCTTGCCGTACTTCCTGTCGGTTTCAAGAAGCTCTTCAAAAAGCTCTCTGTTATCCGCTTCGGTGTAGGCGCTGTATCTTACGGCATAAATATCTATTATATAGCCTGCTTCGCTGTGCTTATCCTTCAGAGCTCTGATGTCACTGACTGTTTTTTCATAATCGAGAGCTCCCTCGGAGTAATTTGACTCAAGAATACTCTGTATTTCCAGATATACATTATAATATGCCTCGTTTTTATCAATAACGTCACGGTACCTCCGATTCCAAGGCATAGAAAGCTCGAAATCGGAATAATACTTCTCAATAACCGACACCGCATAAGGATACTCTCCGAGTGTACAGTAGGTATCGATGAGCTGTCTTACCGCTTTTTCGGAAACGTTACTTGAAATACTCCTTTGGGAAAGATATTTTCTGTAGTTAGCCTCACCTGTTATCAATCGGTTATCACGGCAGTCAACGTAGCC